>JAOAIN010000179.1 GCA_026414685.1 Candidatus Goldiibacteriota bacterium | reverse complement strand
CTGCAATTTCTTCTTTATTCTATACTGTATTACTTCTTTTGTGCCTTTCTGTTTTAATTCCCGTATAATATTTATCTCTTCTCTCATTTTTTCAATTTCAATTTTAAAATTTGCCATCTGGATAATTTTCTGTGGATTATCTGGTATACCAACACGATCTTTCTTTCTGTGTGAATCTCCTCTTATTTTTGATTCATTATCAGTTTTAACTAGTACTTTCCCTTTTTTCCCCTTAAATTCAACACTACCTTCAAATACTCCTAGATTTGTTTCAGATTCATCGGCTGTGATAGCAAATTCAGTGCCTTTGACAGCTGCTATGGCCATTTTGGTATGGACTTCAAATTTTGAGTCAGGGGTTTTTAATTTATCAACAATTGCTAAAAATTTACCTTTTACAAGTGAAAAAATAGTTGTTGCAATATTTGCGTTTCTTTTCATTTCTGATAATTTTAAATCAGTATTTGGACCTAATTTAATAATTGTAGCATCATCAAATGTAATTTCTAGTGAACTATCTGCTTTGGTTCTGAATGCATCTCCTTCATAAACAGGCATGTTGATTTCTGCCGGTTTCCATTTTCCTCCTGATAATATCAATGCTGTTCCGCTATGGTCTGAAATAACTGCAACTGATTCTAATAAGCTTTGTTGTGCAAAAATATAGACTGCAAATAACACTATTACTCCTATCACCATTAACAATGTTTTTATTTTGTTCATTTTTCCTACCTCCTATTACAATTTTTAAATATATTAAAGCAATAGTTGTGCCATCTAAAAAATATTAAAAAATAAGGAAATTTTTTATTTGGTGTGTATAAAAATTGTCAACTATGCCAAATTTTTGGCAATTTTAGGTTTTAAAATTTTAAATTATGCTTTATAAATATTTACTGATTTTTCCCACAACATTTTTTATATTTTTTTCCTGAACCACAGGGACAGGGTTCATTTCTACCTATTTTTGGTTGCTCCCTTTTATATGTTTCTACTTTTGGTGGCCCATCAGGTGCATTTGTATACATTTCCCTTTCAGATAATGCAACAGGTGCTTCTGCTGCTTTCGGTATAACAAAAATCGGTCTTGATTCTTTCATTTCTCGTGCAAATCTTTTTCTGGTTAATTGTTCTTCGCTCATAACTTGAACACGGAAAAGGAACTGAATTACTTCATGTTCCATCTCAACAATCATTCTCTGAAAAAGTTCAAAACCTTCCTTTTTATATTCAAGTAATGGATCCTTATGTGCATAAGCCCGAAGTCCTATGCCTTCTTTTAAATGATCCATTGAATAAAGATGCTCGCGCCATTTTGAATCAATAACTTGAAGCATGATGTTTCTTTCCATCTCTCTCATTAAATCAGAACCAACTTGAATTTCTTTTTTTTCATATTCTTTTTTCAATTTTTCATAAATATCCTGTTCCAATATTTCTCTAGTTAAATGCAAGATATCGGATTTTTCTTTATTGATTTCATATTTGAAACCAAAATAACTTTGCATTTTTAATTTTAAACCGTCAAAATCCCATTCTTCAGGATATGTTTTTTCAGGTGCTATATCATAAATTATATCCTTTACAACTTCTAAAAGTATTTCCATTATGTTATCTTTTAAATTTTTTCCTTCTAGTATTTCCTGCCGTTTTTTATAAATAACAGAACGCTGGTTATTTAAAACATCATCATATTCTAATAGATGTTTTCTGATTGAAAAATTATGCGCCTCAACTGCTTTTTGTGCACGCTCAATTGCAGATGTTATCCATGGATGTTCCACCCTATCTTCTTCTGACATACCCATTTTATCCATAATATCTTTTATTTTTTCTGAACCAAAAATACGCATTAAATCATCTTCAAGAGAAACATAGAATCTTGATTCACCTGGATCGCCCTGTCTGCCTGATCTCCCGCGTAATTGATTATCTATTCTTCTTGCTTCATGCCTTTCTGTCCCCAGAACATAAAGACCGCCTAATTCTTTTACTCCTTCTCCTAAAACTATATCAGTTCCTCTTCCCGCCATATTTGTTGCAACTGTTACTGCAAATTTCTGACCTGCTTTTGCTACTATTTCAGCTTCTTTTTCATGATTTTTAGCATTTAAAAGATTATGCGGTATTCCCTTTTTATTTAACATTTCGCTCAATCTTTCATTTTTTTCTATGGAAGTAGTCCCCACTAACACCGGTTGCCCTTTTTTATATTTTTCATATATATCATTTACTATTGCCTTTAATTTACCTTTTTCTGTTTTATATACAACATCAGGGTGGTCAATGCGAATCATAGGCTTATTTGTAGGTACAGAAATAACATCAAGTTTATATATTTGCCAGAATTCTTCTGCCTCTGTCATTGCTGTCCCTGTCATACCTGCAAGTTTTTTATACATTCTAAAGTAATTCTGCAAAGTTATTGTTGCCAATGTTTGGTTTTCTCGTTCTATTTTTACCCTTTCTTTTGCTTCAATTGCTTGATGCAGACCATCGGACCAACGCCTACCTGGCATCAATCTACCTGTAAATTCATCAACAATTATTACTTGTCCATCTTTTACAATATAATCCGTATCTCTTTTAAATAAAGTATGTGCTTTTAAAGCCTGGTCAATATGATGAATAATTTCAATATTTTTTGGATCGTAAAGATTTGGAATATTCAGTAATTTTTCTGCTTTAGCTATCCCAGCTTCTGTAAGTGTAGCTGTTCTTAATTTTTCATCAATTTGATAGTCAACATCTTTTATCAATTTTGGTATGATTCTGTCTATTGAATAATATAATTCTGTTGATTCTTCTGCAGGGCCTGATATTATAAGTGGGGTTCTTGCTTCATCTATTAAAATTGAATCAACTTCATCAACTATAGCATAATTTAAAGTTCTTTGAACTTTTTCATGGGGATATACAGCCATGTTATCCCTTAAATAATCAAAGCCAAATTCATTACATGTCCCATAAGTTACATCACATTTATAAGCTTCTTGTCGTTCTGAATGTTTTGAAGAATTTTTTATACAACCCACAGTGAGTCCCAGAAAATTATAAATATTCCCCATTCCAATAAAATTACCCTTGCCTAGAGAATCACGTTCTGCTAGATAATCGTTTACAGTGACAACATGGACTCCTTGACCGGTTAAAGCATTTAAATAAACAGGTAAAGTTGCAACTAAAGTTTTTCCTTCGCCTGTTTTCATTTCTGCGATTTTGCCCTGATGCAATACAATTCCACCTATTAACTGGACATCAAAATGACGTAATTTAAGGGTCCTGACGGACGCTTCACGGACAACAGCAAAGGCCTCTACAAGTATATCATCAAGAGTTTCTCCATTTTTTAATCTTTCTTTGAACTCATCGGTTTTTGCTCTTAATTCTCTATCTGTTAATTTTTTTATTTCCGGTTCAAGTTTATTTATGAGTTGAACGGTTTTGTAATATTTTTTTATTTCACGTTCATTTCTTGTCCCGAAAATTTTTGTAAGAAAATTAAACACGAATAAACCTCTCAAATTAAATAATTAAATAGAAAGGACAATTCAATTTTTTTCTTATTATGAAATATATTACATATTTATATCGTAATCCTTACCTTTCTTAATAGTGTCTTTTCTACTGGCATTAATTATAATTATAATTAAAATAATTAAAAATAGAATAATAAAACCTATTATCGTATATAGCATATAAGGTATTGATTCATCTATATAAACATCCAGCGGAAATTCTTTTTCCATACCATTTGCACTTATTTTTAAAGATAATGGTAATTTTAAATCACCATCATAACTTGCAAGTACAACCATATTATAAACAAGATCCAAACGGCTTCCGGGAATAACTGTTTTTAAATTTTTTTCTGGTTCAGCTATAAGTATGCTCGGATGACCACTTTTTAATTGTACTACTGTGTAATATGCAGAAGTCTGGCCTGAATTTTCAATCTGAAGAGTTAAATTAAATTTTCTTTCTGGAGATAAAAGACCAAAAAAGTTTGAAAGATTTTTTTTCTGCGCTAGTTCAAGTATTGATGTTTTTGTAATTGAAATTGCAGGAAATTCAACAGGTTTTATTATTTTAGGAACTGGTGTTGGTTTTGGCTCTGGAGTTGGTACAGGTGTTGGTTTAGGTTTTGGTTTAGGGATTGGTTTCGGTGTTGGCTTCGGTGTTGGCTCTGGTGTTGGTGTGGGGATTGGTGTTTTTGTAGGTTTTGCTTCAACAAGGCCAGAATCAATTAATTCTCCTGTATCTTTTTTTTCAACTTCACCGGACTGTAAATAGTCACTTTCTTCTTGAGTAGAATAATCATAATCATCGGGTTCCGGAACATCCAGTTGAGAATAAACTGAAAAATTTATAAATAACGATATTAAAATTAAGAATATAAAAAACTTTATTTTCATATTTCTCCTCCTTTAGAGAATTATTGTAAAAATATTATATCATAAATAAAAAAAATTATATACCAAAAGATAATCTATGTATTAATTTTTCAGGAAAATTAAGTTCTGCCATCTTTTCCTGTGTTTTTTCAATATCATATGACAATCTTTTAAAAGATAGTGTTAAATACTTGCTATCAAAAAAAACAATGCATGCTTGTGGATTATTATCTCTCGGTTGACCGACTGAGCCCACATTTATTATATATCTTTTATCATCATCTAATTCCATGATATCCATACTTTGATAAAAGTTGCCATTTCCTTTATTATCTTGTTCAAAAATAATAGGCTGATGTGTATGTCCTACAAAACAGAATTTTTCTGTAAAAAGTGGCATTACCTGATTAAATTTTTCAGTAAGGAAAAGATATTCATTAATTGGGTCGCGCGGAGAACCATGGAGAAAAAGTATATTATTTTCAGAAATTTTAATTTTTAATGAAGATAGATAATCAAAATCTTCTTTTGATAACATATTTTTATTAAGTTTAATTGCATTTTTTGCATCATTATTAAAATTAGATATGTCAATTTTATCAAGAATAGCTGCATCATGAT
This sequence comes from Candidatus Goldiibacteriota bacterium, assembly GCA_026414685.1. Taxonomy (GTDB): domain Bacteria; phylum Oederibacteriota; class PGYV01; order PGYV01; family DSYL01; genus DSYL01. The sequence goes on along the minus strand of JAOAIN010000179.1, from coordinate 15,452 downwards.
TGCCCATAACTGAAGTAAAATTATTTAAAAGTCGTAATCTATTTATACATTGTTTGGGATCAGGACCATAACCTACTATATCACCACAAGAGATTATTTTATCAACAGGATTTGAATCTAAAAATGCAAGGACTGAATTCAATGCTTCAAGATTGGAGTGTATATCTGAAATTATTGCATATCGCATATTTTTCTCCTAAAATTTTTCTTCTTTGATTATATTGCCATTTTTATCATAATATATAATTTTTTTTAATATACCATTTTTATAAAAGGATATTGATTCAATTTTCCCATCTTCTGTATAATTCTTCACTTCACCGTCAATAATACCATTTTTATAATTTCCCTCTTCTTCAATAATACCTGATGAATAATACAATCTGAATATTCCATCCCTTTTCCCATTTTTATATTTTCCTTCCAATTTTAAAGAACCATTTTCATGATATTGTCTAAAAATACCATTTAAATTATTTTTTTTAAATGTCCCTTCTTCTTCCAGAAAACCATTTTCAGAAAATAATAAGTAATGCCCATCAAGTTCATTATTTTTATAAGTGATTTCAGATAAAAGCCCACCTTTTTCTGAATACATTCTAACTATACCATTAATTTTTTTACCTGTTTTTTTAATTGTTCCATCAGGATTATAATACCATTTTGCAACTTCTATATCATCTATATAAAAAATCTGTATGTTTGAATACATTTTAGTCGTGTATTCGTCCATAAAACATCCTTAATCTTAATTAAATATATATAAATTATATAATTAAAGTAAAATTTTGTAAATCAAATTTATTATAATAAAAATATTTGAAATATATTTATTAGAATTTTTACTTTTTAAAGTATTTTTTTAAATAATACAAAAAGTATTAACATAATAAAAATGAAAATTACAGTAGCGTAAATAAAATATATTTTTGAAATAAAATTATCTGTAATTTATAATTTCCCATATATTTATTTTTCTAATCTTTCCGGAAGAAGCAAAATATTTTCCATTTTTTGAAAAAGTGACTGATTCAACAATAACATCATATTTAATTATGTTTTTAAAGATTTTGGTTTTATATCCCATATTTTTATGGTTGTATAAAACTACCTGATGCAAGATATTTTAAATCTTAAGAAAAAGTAATATAATTCACTGTTAACTTTTGCTTATTAAAAATAGCAATATGTGAAAATTTTAGTGAATATGAAACTTATGCATAAAAAGGATTAAAAATAAAAAAATAATTTTTTCATTCTTTTATCTTGTTTTATTTAAAAAATCAATAGCTTCTTTATTATCTTTATTTATTTTTATTGCCTTTTCCAGATATTCACGCGCCTTTATCATTCTTGATTGATTAAAATAAATTATACCTATTTTTGTAAAAACAAAATCATTCTCTGGATTTATTTTCAATGAATCAAAGTAATATTTGATTGATAAATTTGGTTTATTTAATTCATCATATAGAATTCCGAGATTTATGTATGGTTCAGAGATTGAAGGTAAATATTTGATAGATTTTTTTAATAATATTTCAGCTTTATTTAATTCACCGATTGATATTAATAAATTGCCAAGATTATTTAGATAAGCTCCTATTACCTGATATTTATTTAATTCTTTTCCGTATGAATTTTTATAAGATCCATATACATCAAGTCCAGCTTTGCTCATATAACCGTAGTATTCAAAACCTTTAAGCGTTGTTTCAATATTTATACAACATTTTGTTTCATCTTTGTATCTAACATAGATATGACCAGGAATAAGCCCTCCATAAAGTGGTAGATTAAGTATATCGCCAAGCATAAGATAAATGAGAGATATTGTTAGACATATTGATTTTTTTGTTTTTAATGCATTCTGAATAGAATTATATTTAATTAAATCATTGTAAGTTAGTTTTTGATTGTTTTTAAAATCTTCATCAAATGAAAAATTTTCTTCAGTAAAAAAAATATTCATTAAATATTTTAATTATATAATCTGGATTTGCTTCATTTCCTATTTTTTGTTTTAAATTTTCAGCCATACGATGTATTTGATTTTCCACCCATTGTATATCTGTATTAGTATCAAATAGTGCAGATATCATAATAATTGTATGCATAAAGTTAAAATTTTTTTCATTTTCAGGTAAAATTTTCTTAATTTTTAATTCAAAAGTTTTTATATTAATATAATTTATAGCTTTTGTTATTAAAAAAATCAAAGAAAAAATAATAATTAAATAAAAAAAATTTTATAATTTTTCATATTTTAATTTTTTTATCTTGATATTTTAATATTTTATTAAATAAATAAAAAATTATTAAAATAAAAAAGAAGGATATAATAATTGCAGCAGGAATATTTTTACGGAAGGATGGTATTATTAATAAAATCCATTCTGGAATTATTTTAGAAATTAATAAATAAATTTTATCCTTACTTGACGAATAACGCAATATAGGAAATGAAGTTGAGAGCCAGGATAAAAAAATTGAAAGAATCCATAGTACGCGAAATAATTTGCTGTTAAGGATATTAAATGATTCAATGAAATATGCAGCAAAAATTATAAATAATGGTATTACTGGAACTAACTGACGAGCGGGTGTCATGGATCCAGTCCAATCCTTCCAAAATAAAAATATAATAAGATATGGAATACAAATTATTACTGGAATTAAAAATTTTTTTGCTTTTTTTAAAAAAGCAAGTATCATACCCCAGAATGATATGATATATAATACACAATATGTTATCAGACCAAAATCACGGTCAAAAAATATTGCCAAAAATGCTATAAAAAAATGCACAGGATTTATTTCAAATTTATTCACATGTAAATTTAAATCAGATGTGTATACTTTTTCATGTAGTCTATTTATTTGAAAAGGATAGATTAAGTTATAAATAGAATAATAATAAAAATTAAGTAAAAATAACAAAAAGACAGGAATATTGTTTATTAATTCATTTTTGAAATTAAAATGGTTATTTTTTACAATTAAATAATAATAAATAATATATAAAATAAATGAAAAAATTATAAATTTAGAATGTAACCAAGGCAGAAAACCTATAGAAAAAAAGAAGATAATTCTTTTTGAATAGGTATTTTTATCTGTGAATAAAAAATATATTGCATAGGAAATCAAAAGAGCAGCTGGTATTTCTGTTAGTATAAGTGAAGCATGGGTTATTATCGGCATGCAGATACCGAATGAAAGCGAGAGTAAGGCTGCTTTTCTATCATCAATTCCTATCTGCAATAATAAAATATAAATCATTATAATCAAAAAAGCGGTGACTAAATTCATGAAAAACTGTAACCAGTATCTCCCGTTTGCAGTTATTAGTGGAGAGATGAGAACTGATAAACCAATATTGTGGGTTGGATAATAGCCATTATTTTTTTCTATCGTGTGAATATTTTTATAATCTTGGATATAATCAGGATAAAATTTGAAATAATACCTTTTTTCTTCATAATTATTTTTAAGGTTAAAATCAAGGTCTTTCGCAATTGAAATTGCAGTTGTAATATAATGTGGCTCATCTCCTGTAGGCGGATATATCAAAGTTACATAGGAAGTTGTAACTAAATAAAATATAAATGAGAAGATAAAAATAATTTTTTTTCTTAAAGTCGGATTTATTAATTCAAATTTATTGTAAAAATTTTTTATAAATCTAATTGAGAAAAGATAAATTATGAATAACCAAAGTAAACCTATAAATGATATCAGAAAATATTCTGCCATGTTGATTTTTATATAACCATGAAACGGAATATAAATATTACCCAAAATTAAGGTTGTGATGGATGACAATCTGTCATAAAATTTTATATAAATAAAAAAAAATGGAATTAAAAAAAATAGAGAAGATACAATCAATGCATTTATTTTTAATTCTGATAAGATTTTATTTTTAAAAATATTATTAAATAAAATAGAAATCAAAATCCAGAAAAATAACATGTAAATCGGTATCAATAGAATAATAATAAATAAATAACTGTTTATTTTTTTAATCAGCCATATATGAGATAAGTAAATGTAAAGATAAAATATTAATATACCGATAAAAAAAGATAAAATAATTTTTGAAAATTCATAGTTCTTTTTCATATTTTATTTCCATGATTTTATTTTAATCTAACTTTTGTTATATCAACACCTGAATAAAAATATTTTAATATTTTTTTATAATCCCATCCATTTTCTGCCATACTCTTTGCACTTTCCTGTGATAGTCCCACACCGTGGCCCCAACCGTAACCATCAAAGATAAAATTATTGTTGTTTTTGGTAATTGTGAAATTTGTTGATTTGATATCATTTTCTCCAATAAAATTTCTGAAATCCTTTCCTTTTATTGTAATGGTTCCAGAACTCCCGTAAATTTTTAAAAATTTTATTCTCCCACTTTCACCACGTTCCATTATTTTAATATCATAAATTTCACCTATTATTATTTTATTTTTTTTAAGTAATTCAGAAATTTTTTCAGATGAAAATGTAATGTTCCATCTGTAATTTTTTTCTTTTTTACAATATTCATCATCTTTACTTTTTAAATATTCTAATTTTCCTCCCCATATTTCTTCTGATGAAGCTGTTTTTCCACCACTATTTGAATGAAAATATGCTTGAATAACTTCTCCATTATAAGTGATTATTTCATCCGTTGTTTCATCAATTGCCTCATTGGTTTTTTTTGTTTCTACATTTACACCTTTATATACTTGCGATAATACATTTGCATCAAGGTCATAATAAGGTGATTTTGAATTCAATTTATTATATATAGCAAAGGTTCTTGCCGCAACTGATTGAGCTTTTAAACATTCTTTATGCCAGTTCGGTATAACTTCAGATGGTAAAACGCCATATAAATAATGGTCCAGTTTTACTTTATTAATTATTAATATTTCATTATTCAGTAATACTATACCAATATTACCTCTGTATTTTCTTGAATTAAATTCAATAAAATCATCAGAAACAAGTTCTATTTCCCTGTCAGCTAATGATGTCCCATTTACTACAATATTATTATTTTTTATGGAAATATTGATTTCCTTTGCTGCAGGAATATAAACAGAGTTTTTAATATATATTTCTTTATTTGATTTAACAATAAATGCATTTTTAGTTTTTGATAGTAAAATTTTAAAAATTACATCATTAAATTTAATATTTTCATTAGTTATTTGTTTTGTTTGTGTTATTTTTTCTTTTTCTATTGATACGGGAGATTTTATTTTATAATAATCTTTCATTGAAACACAGGAAAAAATTAAAAAAGAGAATAAGAAAAAGTGAAATATTTTAATATATCTCATTTTTTACCTAAAAGAAAAAATATAAAAGATATAATTATACTTAATATGATCATTGTTGTTATTGGAAAATAAAAGGTAAAATTTTCTTTTTTTATATAAATATCTCCGGGTAAACGACCTAGTGGAATATTTTTAAAAAAAAGAAAAAATATTCCCATAAAAATAAATAATAAACCAATAAAAATAAAGATTTTACCAAGATAAGAATTCATGGTCACCCCACAGTTACTGACAGGACCTCATCTAATGTGGTGAGGCCAGCACACATTTTAAGTATTGCAGATTGTCTTAAAGTTTTCATGCCATTTTTAAGGGCTATCTCTTTGAGTACAGTTGAATCAGCACCATGCATTATGGATTTTTTTAATTCTTCATTTATTTCCATTAGTTCATAAATTGCAATTCTACCTTTATAACCTGAATTATTACAAGTTGAACATCCCTGTCCTTTTAAGAATTTTCCATTTGTGATTAAATATTGAGGGGTCCCCATTTGTTTTAATATACCTTCATCATAAGATATTGGTTGAGCACAATCAGGACATACTTTCCGCATCAGACGTTGCGCCACAATCATTATAACAGAAGCACCGATATAAAATGGTTCTATTCCCATATCAAGTAATCTGCTTATTGTTGTGGGAGCATCATTTGTATGTAATGTTGATATGACAAGATGGCCGGTAAGAGCTGCTTTTATAGCTATTTCTGCTGTTTCCTGGTCTCTTATTTCGCCAACCATTATAACATCAGGATCCTGTCTTAAAAATGCACGCAACGCATTTGCAAATGTTAGATCTGCATCAGGATTTATCTGGACTTGATTTATATTTGGTAAGTTATATTCCACTGGATCTTCAGCTGTCATAATATTGATGTCTGGACTGTTAATAGTGGATAATGCAGAGTAAAGAGTTGTTGTTTTGCCACTACCAGTAGGCCCAGTTACTAAAATTATTCCATATGGGCTATTAATCGCTTTTTGAAATTTTACAAGGTCATCAGGTTCAAAACCAAGTTTAGTAAGATCAAGCTGTAAATTTGACTGGTCAAGTATTCTCATAACAATTTTTTCACCCCAAACAACAGGTAATGTTGAAACCCTTAAATCAATCATTTTATCTTTCACTTTTATTTTTATTCTTCCATCTTGTGGTTTTCTTTTCTCAATAATATCAAGTTTTGCCATAACTTTAAAACGAGAAGCTATTGCTCTTTTGTATTTTACTGGGGGAGATGGTTGCTCTACTAAAGTTCCATCAATTCTGTAACGTATTTTTATTTCTTTTTCAAATGGTTCAATATGAATATCACTTGCCATTTTTTCCACTGCATCACTTATCAGAGAGTTACATAATTTTATCACAGGTGCTTCATCAACTGCTTCTGCATCTTCTTGGATCTGTTGTTCTTTTACAATTTCTAAATCTACATCTGTTCCAGCAATATCTTTAAGTGTTTCTGCCACACGACTTTTTTGTTCTTTGGGAATTACTTGATCAATTGCGAGTTTTATATATGATTCTGGCGCCATGACAATTTCCGCATCTATACCTTTTAACATCTTGAGTTCTTTTAGAAATGAAGTGAGTTCGGGATGAATCGGATCAGCAACAGCAATAAGTACATTTTTACCAGATTTTTTTATGGGTAAAATACACATTGACTCTGCTTTTTCTCTAGTAACTAAGTTTAGAACCTCAGGGTCAAATGCAATTGATAATAAATCAATATATTCTACGCCATAATAGGAAGCAAGTTTTTTTGTCAATAATTCTTCATCAGCACCAAGTAATGCAAGATTGAATCCAAGACCTGATTTATTCTGAGATTGCATCTGTTTTGCTTTTGCAAGCATTTCTTCATTTATTAAACCTTCTTCTATGAATTTATGCCATATACTTGAAGACATAATAATCCTCCACAATATTTTAAATTCCTCTCCAGCTTAACCATACATTTTCTTCACCGACTATCATTTCCAATTTTTGTATAAGTTCTTCATTTATAAAAACTTTTTTATTTTCTTTTAATTTTATTAAAATTTCTTTATTATCTTTTGCAACTAAATGTATTATTATTTCTGTTTGTCCACCTGTATATTTTGATATAACATTATTTATTTCAGATATTACCAGTTCTTCAACCACTGTATCAAAAATTCTAATATTTAAAAATTTACCAAGTAATTTGACAGCGTCCTCTAATTTTATCAAACTTTCAAGATGAATAACAGTTTTTTCATTAAAAAAACTAGCCCGTCCTCTTATTAGAATAAGTGTGTTTTCTTCAAAATAGTCACTTTTTTCTTTTGCTATTTTTTCGTTTACAAATACCTGTATGGAGCCTGATAAATCCTCTAGAAAAAAATTAATACGGCTTTCTCCGGCTGGATTTTTTGTAGTAAAAAATTTTTTAATTTTTTTCATAATACCGCCTAAATAAATTTGTTCACCAGAATCTATTTTGTCACCTTTAATGTCGCTTATTTTAGTAGTAAAATATTTTAAAATTTTTTCATATTTTATAAGAGGATGTGTTGAAACATAGGTTCCTAAAACATCATATTCAGCTGATAAAATTTCATTTTCACTTAACTCAGGTATATTTTTAATTTCGGTTATGGGTTTTATATCATCACCGAATAATGTAGATTGACCCATTATGACATCTTTTTGATGTTTTTCACCAAACTTCATGGCGTCATCAAGTATTGCAAGTAAATGACCACGATTCATTAGGGTAAAATCAAAAGATCCAGCTTTTATCAAACTCTCAATTGTTTTTGAGTTCACAATTCTTAAATTAACTCTTGAGCAAAAATCAAAAAGGTCTTTGTATTCACCTTTTTCTTTTCTTTTTGAAACAATTTCTTGAGCAGCCTGAACACCAACATTTTTTATTGCTGCAAGTCCATAAATTAATACATTTTTTACAAATTTGAACTCTACATCACATTTATTTATATCAGGCGTTATTATTTTAAAAGATTTATTTCTTAAAATTTCTTTAAAATAAGCACCTAGTTTTTCAATATTATCCATAATACTTGTAAGTAATGCAGCGGTGTATTCTCCTCTATAATGAGTTTTTAAATATGCAGTTTGATAGGCTAAAATTGCATATGCTGCTGCGTGTGATTTATTAAAACCATAAGATGCGAATTGCTCTAGTTTTTCAAAAAGTTCTTCAGCTCGTTCCTCATTAATTCCATTTTTCTTTGCTCCTTTGATAAAATCCATTTTAATTTTTAACATTTCGCTCTCTTTCTTTTTAGCCATAGCGCGTCTTAAAATATCGGCCTGCGCCATTGTAAATCCGGCTATTTTTACTGCTATTTCCATTACCTGCTCCTGATAAATTGTAATTCCGTATGTTTCTTTTAATGTTTCAACTTTTTTCAGTTCAGGAAAGTCATAATTAATTGGATTTATGCCCTTTTTTCTTTTTATATACTCATCAATCATTTTCATCGGTCCTGGTCTGAATAATGCTATTATCGCTATTATCTCATCAAATTTGTTAGGTTGAATTTTTTTAAGTATATCACGCATACCTTCACTTTCTAATTGAAATATACCGGATGTGTCACCCTGAGATAAAAGTTTATATACTTCTTTATCATCAAAATTTTCATAGTCCAAAATTATTTCTTTACCCTGATTTTCTTTTACCATTTCAATGGTGTGTTTAATAACCGATAAATTACGAAGACCTAAAATATCAAATTTCAACAGCCCAATTTTTTCAAGAGATTCCATGTTATACTGCGTCATATAATTTAGTCCGCTTTTTTCAGAATCTTTTGGAATTGAAATTGGAACAAAATCAGTTAAATCAGAAGGTGTTATCACAATTCCGGACGGATGTGTGGAATCTTGACGTAAAGCGCCTTCTATTCTTATGGCATAATTGATTAATTCCTCATAAACAGGATTTTGATTGATAAATGCTACAAAACTTTCATCATTTAATAGGTCCTTGAAAGTAATTGTTACATCTGGTATCTTTTTATTTATTGAATCTACATCTTTCAATGGAATATCAAGAACCCTTGCAACATCTCTTATAGCCTGTTTTGCTTTAAGTGTTTGAAAAGTAACAATCTGGGCTACTCTTTCTTTGCCAAATTTGTTTACAATAAATTCAATTATTTTTGGACGTTCTTCATCAGAAAAATCAACATCTATATCAGGTGGTGTGACTCTATCAGGATTCAAAAATCTTTCAAACAATAAATTATGTTTTATCGGATCTATATTTGTAATTCCAAGTATATATGAGATTATTGAACCAGCTGCACTTCCACGTCCAGGCCCAACAGCAATATTGTTTTGCCGTGCAAAATTTATTATATCTCTGACGATTAAAAAATATCCAGCAAAACCGAGCTTTTTTATTGTCTGCAATTCATATTCAAATCTGTCCTGTATTTCTTTTGTTATTGTTTTATATCTTCGTGGTAATTCTTCTCTTGCTATTTTTTCAAAATAATTATTATATTCTTCAGGTGTATTATTGCCACCTTCTATTTTATAATCTGGCATAAAAGTTTGATTGTAAAGTTTTAATTCAAAATTACATTTATTAGCAATTTCAAAAGTTTGGTTTATTGCTTGTTCATCTTCTGGAAATACCTGTTTCATTTCAGCATAGTTTTTGAAATAAAATTCTTTTGTTTTAAAATGCAATCTTTCTTGACTTTTTAATGTCTGCCCTGTTTGAATACATAATAATATATCATGTATTTTTCCATCTTCCTTTTTTATATAATGGACATCATTAGTCACAACAAGTGGTATTGATAATTCAGATGAAATAGATTTTAAACCACGATTCATTATTATTTCATCTTCAAGTCCATGATTTTGTAATTCAAGATAAAAATTTGATTCCCCGAATATTTTTAAATATTCCTCTGCAGCATCTCTTGCACCTTCATAATCGTTATTAATTAATTTTCTTGGTATTTCTCCGTGTATACAGGAAGAGAGTGCAATAAGACCATTTGCATATTGTTTTAGAATTTCTTTATCAACGGTTGGTTTGTAGTAAAATCCAACGGTTGAAGCAAATGAAGCAATTTTAATAAGATTTTTATAACCTATTTCATTTTTTACAAGTAAAACAAGATGATTTTTTTCTCTTACATTATTTTTTATGGAATCAACCAGATAAACTTCCATTCCTATGATAGGTTTTATTCCTGCTTTATACACTGCTTCATAGAATTCTATTACTCCATGCATGTTTCCATGATCTGTTATTGCAAGAGCTGTCATATGATTTTTCTGAGCAATTTCAATCAATTCGTCTAATTTACACATTCCATCAAGAAAACTGTATAAAGTATGTAAATGTAAATGGATAAATTTTTCCACCAGTTAAAACCTCTTTTTTTCTTTTATTTTATCATAAAAGTTATTTTTTTAAAATCTTAATTGAAAAACAAGAGCCCTTTCTATATTAATGTAATCTTTAACTGAAAACAGATAATTCCATTTAACTAAAAAAAATTTTTTTATATTTTCTGCCATATTATCTCCAGCCTCTAATATTAAATATCCTCCTGGTTTTAAAAATTTCTCACCTGACGCTGCAAGTTTGATATAAAAATCATAACCTTCTTTTTTTGCAAGTAAAGCATTTTTAGGTTCAAATTTTATTTCTTTTTGAAATTTTTTAAAATTTTTATATGATATATATGGTGGATTGCATATGGCAATATCAAATTTTTGTTTATTTTTTACTATATAATTGAAAAAGGATTGATGAATTATTTTTGCTTTCAAATTATACAATCTTAAATTTTTTTTTGTATTTTTTATAGCATTTTTATTTTTATCAATAAAGGTAATATCCATAGCTGGTGTAGTTTCCATTACTGCGGTTATTCCAAGACAACCAGAACCACTACCTATATCAATACATTTAACAGGAGCATTGAATTTTAATTTTTTTAATGCTTCTATGAGTGTTTCTGAATCAGGTCTTGGAATGAAAACACCTCTTTGGATGTGAAATTTTCTTCCATAAAATATTTCATACCCTATTAAATATTGTAATGGATAACCAGTGGCTCTTTTTTTTATTTTTTTTAGAAATTTTATAATGATTTTTTTATTAATATTATTTTTAAAATTTCTATAAAGATAATCTCTTGATTTGTTTATTATTGATAATAAAATTATTTCAGATTCTTTATAGGATATTTTTTTGTTTTTGTTTTTTTTTAATAAAATACGTGTCGCTTTGTTTAATAATTCATATATTTTCATTAATTTTATTTAATAATTTTTTCAAGTAATTTTTTATTATGTTCTTCTGCAAGCTTTGAAAGTAATTCGTCCAGCTCTCCATCTAAAATATTATTCAGGTTATAAAGTGTCAGACCTATACGATGGTCCGTGACCCTATTCTGCGGGAAATTATAAGTTCTTATTTTTTCACTTCTATCCCCTGTTCCTATTTGAATACGTCTAACATTATCAATTTTTGCTTTTTCTTCCATTTCTAATTTATTTTTTACTCTTGCTGTTAATATTTTTAATGCCTTTTCTCTATTTTTTATCTGTGAGCGATCATCTTGACATCTGACTTCTATACCGGTTGGTATATGTACTATTCTAACGGCTGATTCGGTTCTATTTACATGCTGACCACCAGCACCGGATGCCCTACATACTTCTATTTTTAAATCTTCTGGTTTTAATTGAAAATCTATTTCCTCTTGCTCAGGTAAAACAGCAACAGTTGCTGCTGATGTATGAATTCTACCACTTGCTTCTGTTGTTGGAACACGCTGAACCCTATGTGTGCCACTTTCAAATTTCATTATGCCATATGCATTTTGCCCTTGAACTATAAATATTATTTCTTTGAATCCTCCAAGTTCTGTTGGGCTAGAATCAATAATATCTATTTTAAAACCTTTCTTTTCAGCATATTTTGAATACATTCTGTATAGGTCACTTGCAAACAATGCAGCCTCTTCTCCGCCTGTTCCAGCACGTATTTCAAAAATTGCATTTTTTATATCATCAGGATTTTTAGGAAGCAATAAATATTGTAATTCATTTAATATTATTTGAATTTTATTTGTATAATTTTTAATATCCTCTTCTGCTAACTTTTTTATTTCAGGATCGGATTCACTTTTTTCAATTTCTTCTGCATCTTTAAGAAGTTCTTTCAATTTTAAATATTCATTGAGTTTTTCAACAATAGGCGTATATTCACCATGTTCTTTTACTTTTTTATAATATAATTCTTTGTTATTTATTAAGCTCGGATTAGCAAGTTCAAGAGTTAGTTTTTCATATTCTTCTTTTATTTTAAATGCTTTATCTATTATCATTTTTTCCGCCCATAATATTTTTTCTCAAGGTTAATTACTGTTTGTGCAGCTTTTATGGCAGTTAGAATTTGCATTTTATCTGGCTGCATTGTGGTAATTTTCTGAAAAGCAAGGCCAGGAAAAATAAAAATTTTAATTAAAAAGTTATTTTTGAACTTATCAGTTAATTTTAAAATTTCATATGAAACACCTGCTATTGGTATAATAAGAGGAATTTCTATAAAAATTCTATATAAAATATTGAATTTAGGCGGTAAAAATAGTGCAAAAAAAATAATACTTATTACAAAAGTTATAAAAATAAATGCTGTACCGCATCTTGGATGTATTGTTGGATATTTTTTTATATTTGAATAATTTAAATTTTTTGATTCTTCGTATGCAAATATGGTTTTATGTTCGGCACCATGATACATAAATATTCTTTTTATATCTTTAATAAAAGATATTATCCAGACATATAACAAAAAAATCAAGATTTTAAATATGCCGATTCCAAGATTAAAAAGTATAGAATTCTGACCTGCTGTTTTTATTTTTGCTTCAATTAATCGCATAAGATAGTAAGGAGTAACTATGAAAAATAAAATTGCAAAAAGAATTGATGTTATGAAAGCAATAATATTTTCAAAGTTTTGATTAATATTTTTTTTTCTTGGTGAATTTCCATCTTCAAAAATATTTGCAGAATAATCAAGCGCTTTATACCCCAGTATTAGTGATTCATATAAAACTAAAAACCCGCGTATAAAAGGCCATTTTAAAAATTTATATTTATCTGATAATGAATTGATTCTGCCGGATTTATGAACTATTTTTTTATTTTTTTTGCAGACAGCTATTGAATAAAAATGTGGTGAACGCATTAAAACACCTTCTATAACTGCCTGACCACCTATATTTATTTTTTCCGGTTTCTTATTTGATTTCATCTATTTGTTTAAAAAAAAATTATTCTGTGGTTTTACTTTTTTTTGATTTTAAAACACGTTTTTTAAATTTTTCAACTCTACCATCGGTATCAACAAATTTTTGGATTCCGGAAAAAAAAGGATGGCAAACAGAACATATTTCTATTTTAATATCTCCTATGGTACTTCTAGTTTCAAAAGTATTCCCGCAGGCACAGGTGACTATTGCCTTTTTATATTCTGGATGAATTTTAGGTTTCATAAAAATCTCCTTTCAAATTTTAAAAAGTTTATATTAAAAATATTTTTAATATTAAGTTTGCATTGCTTCAAGGAATGCTTTATTTGTCTTCCTTTTTGACATTTCTTCAAGCAGAAATTCTATTATTTCTACTGGTTTCATCTTAGATAAAAGTGCTTTTCTTAAAATCCATATTTTTTGTAAAACATCTTTATCAAGCAGCAATTCTTCTTTTCTTGTTCCAGATTTACTTATATCTATAGCTGGAAATAAACGTTTATCTGCAAGTTCACGTGAAAGTACTATTTCACTATTACCTGTACCTTTAAATTCTTCAAAAATAACTTCATCCATTTTACTACCAGTTTCAATAAGCGCAGTTGCAATTATAGTTAGTGAGCCACCTTCTTCTATTGCTCTTGCTGCTCCAAAAAATCTTTTTGGTTTTTGAAGTGCATTTGAATCAATACCACCTGTTAATACCTTGCCACTGCTTGGTGCAACAGCATTATATGCTCTTGCAAGACGTGTTATTGAATCAAGCAAAATAACAACATCTCTTTTATGTTCTACAAGTCGTTTTGCTTTTTCAAGGACCATTTCAGCAACCTGAATATGTCGTGTGGGTGGCTCATCAAAAGTGGAGCTTACTACCTCTCCTTTTACAGTTCTTTCCATATCTGTTACTTCTTCAGGTCTTTCGTCTATTAAAAGTACAATGAGATAAATTTCAGGGTGATTTTCTGATATTGAATTGGCTATTTTTTGTAGCAATACTGTTTTTCCAGTACGTGGTGGTGCTACAATCAAACCTCTTTGCCCTTTTCCTAACGGTATTAAAAGATCCATAATTCTCATTGCTGGATCTCTTTCTTTGTTTTCTAATTTTATCTGTTCTTCAGGATAAAGAGGAGTTAAATTATCAAAAAATACTTTTTCTTTTATTTTTTCTGGATCTTCACCATTTACTGTTTCAACTTTTAATAAAGCAAAATATTTTTCACCTTCTTTTGGGGGTCTTATTTGTCCTGAGATCATATCTCCTGTTCTTAAATCAAATTTTCTTATTTGAGAAGGTGAAACATATATATCATCCGGTCCAGGAAGATAATTATAATCCTGCGATCTTAAAAATCCAAAACCGTCAGGTAGAATTTCCAAAACACCTTCACCATATATAAGACCGTTTTGTTTTGTTTGCGAAGCAAGTATTTTAAAAATTAAATCCTGTTTTTTCATTGTTGAAATACTTTCAAGATTCAATTCTTTTGCAATTTTTTGGAGTTCACTAAGTTTTTTTGATTTTAATTCTGCAATGTTCATAAAGTTAAAACACCTCCGAAATTATGATTTAAGTGTATAAACAAGATATATATTTATATCTTATAGGGAAACAAGATATATAGAAATTGCCTCCTGGTTTGTTTAATTGATTATTATATAATATATTTTTACAATTTTGTCAATAGTTTTTTATTCCATATTTAAAAAAAAATTGACAATAGAAATTTTGTATGTTATATACTGTTATAGAATGCCGCTATCGTCTAACGGTTAGGACACGGGGTTCTCAGTCCTGTAATCGGGGTTCGATTCCCCGT
>JAOAIN010000133.1 GCA_026414685.1 Candidatus Goldiibacteriota bacterium | reverse complement strand
TTTACAGAGGGACATTATTTTATGTTTGATTTACCACTGACTTCTCTTGTTATTATGGCAACATATTTTTTATTTAAAACAGATTATTTTTTAAATAAAAAATATTGTTTTTTATTCTTTATAACCAGCGGTTTGGGAATGCTTGTTAAATGGAGTTTTATTATTTTTATCATTACTCCTTTTATCTTTTATATTTTCCAGAATAAGACAGAATATAAAAAAGAACAAAAACTAAATCTGATTTATGGCTTCTTTGTTTTTTTAATTATATCAACACCATGGTATTTTTATAATTTGACAACAATTTCTGAAAGTCTACTTAAATATTCTTTTAAACGAGGCGCTATAGAAGGTTTGCCTAAAATCCTTTCCAAAGAATCCATTTTTTATTATATCAATATATTACCGGCAAAAATAACTTTATTATTTTATATTTTATTTATAATTTCTTTTATTATAATAATTTTTGATAAACATAATAATAAATTTATATTTTTTATTTTAATACCACTATTATTTTTTACTTTTCTAGGCAATAAAAAAGATAGATATATAATGCCAATTCTTCCATTTATTGCAGTTAGTATTTCATATTTGATATTTATTTTAAAAAACATTAAATACAAACAGATGCTGTCAAGTTTGGTGATAATTTTTTCATTAACAAATTATATATATTCCACATATAACCTGCCTATTAAATGGAAATACAGCCACAGGCCATCAACAAAAAATTGGCATGTAAGAGATTTTCTAGATAAAATTTATAACAATAAAAATGTCACTTTAAGCATAGTGCCAGATCATCCATATATAAATAATCACTTATATTCTTTTTATGCTAATAATTTTTATAAAAATATAAAAATTATTGGTATTTTTAATTTTCCCATGTTTGTTGATTATTTTCTCATAAAAACTGGTGATTTAGGACCGGTTTTCAGCGGCCTTGAAAAAAGGCAGAAAATTTTAAATGAAATTTTAAATCCTTCCTCTGAATTATCATTATTATATGAAAAAATTTATGAAGTTGACTTACCTGATAATTCCAAAGGTATTTTATATAAAAGAAAATCTGAAATTTACATCAATTATGATAGTTTCTTATCTAACTTAAATTTAAATATAAATCAATTACTAAATTTATATCTAAAAAATGCAAAAGAATTTAAATTTCATATTATCAGTAATAAACATAGCAATAGCATTGACAAAATCATAGTAAAATTCAAAAGTGGTTTAGTTGGTGATTTCAAACATAAACCTGTAGGACTCACAGTTAAAAATGTCGAAATAGAAATTGATAATATTACATTTAATCCTTATTCACTTAATAAAAATAAAATAGAATTATTAAATCTTAATAAAATAACAATTAAATCACTTGAAATAAATAGTGAAGATTTACAAAATTTTATTAAGTTTTATTTAAAAAACATTGATGATTTCAAAATTTATTTTAAAGATGGACAAATATGTATTGATGGACTTTATAAAAAAATACCTATTTTTATTTCTTTCATATTGTTTAATCCCAAGCCAGGTTCCGATGAATCAGATGTATTTTTTAAATTTAAAAAAGTAAAAATTGGATTTTTTTCTATCCCATCATTTTTTATTAATTTTCTTTTGAAAAATTATAATCCTTTGCTTGTAAAATCAAATAAATTTATAAAAGTTAATTTCGGAGAAATAAAAATAGAAGAAGGCAAAATAATAATATTATGAAATTATTTTTATATCTTAGATTATTTTATAAAAACACTTCATTCACCAAAAATCTTCGGCGTCCATGTAAATGATGTAACTGTTGAACTCGGGAAAATATTTACTGCATCTCCAGGTTTTAAATCAAAATCAATTCCAACCCAACCAGTGCCAGAAACAAAATAATAAAATGAATATGCCTGCACATCAGGATGCCATTTACCTATTTTGCTTATCTTTGCATTTGTTGTTAATGTACCTTCTATATCCATAACTATATCTGATGCCTTTTTATATATGGAAGAATATGGCAAATGTCTTAAATTTTCATTTGATATTCCTGTATTTCTGTTAAATACAAGGGCTGCATTTTTATCAGTACCATTTATAACCCATGTAAATGTGCCTGCTGTTGCAGTTAAATTAATATAAATTGCATTTGAAGATGACGTTCCTGCATCAACATTCCAGTTTATACCATACCAGTTATCAACAACATAATTATACATTGAAAATGCCTGAACATTAGGATGCCACAGGCCCACACGATTTATTTTTGTAACTGTTGCTGTTGTTCCTTCTATATCCATCACAATATCAGATGCTTTGCTGAATTTACTTACATAAGGCAGAGATAAAATATATGCATTTGTCCTGTTCCCTGTATAAGATAAAATCTGCCTGATTTTAGAAGCAACAGTGGATGGTTTTGACTGTCCAGCACCATTTACTCCTGAAATAACATAAAAAACATAATCATTTATAGTATCTACATGTGTGAACGATGTAATTGTAGGTGTTGGTAAAACAGTTGCAACCATCTGCCAGCCAGTTGGAAACGGATTTAATTTACCAGTAGGACCTGTTGCAATATAAACTCTGTAATAATCAGTAAGTAGTCCTGTATTCCATTGAAGAGTTATACTATTACCTGATAATGTTGAAGTTAGTCCAGAAGGTCTAACTGGAGTTGAATCGGGTGTATGAGTATATGTAGGTGTAATTGTGCGGGTTACTGTTGGGGTGGCAACAGCAACTAAAATAAAAGGTGAATTTTGAATTTCATTTACATTTGTTCCACTTATTGCCGACTTTATAATGAAATAAGCAGTTCCTGTATTTGACTGTGCAGTTGCACCAGGACCACCTGCTGATTTATCTCCATAAGTCACAATTATTTTTCCTGTACTTGCAGGAAGTCCTGAAACATAAATAACCATATCATAACCAATTGTAATATAACCATTAACAGTTCCACCGTAAGAATCTGCTGTAAAATAACCAGGGCTTGTTCCTGATATACTTGGCTGCGACCAACCAGAAGGAATTGTAATACGCAAAGTCCCGTAACCAGGAGCTGATGCCCAGTTTGATGGTCCTGCTGTGTATTCTATTCTCAATGTATTGCCTGTCCCACCAGCCATTACCGATGATGGAAAAATTGCAGCACTGCCTTCACCTGTTTCAGGAGTGTTTGTTATTGTCACAGTCGGGGTTACAGTCCTTGTTGGTGTAATTGTAGGAGTTATTGTATTTGTAAATGTAAAAGTTACTGTTGGAGTTGGCATCACCACATCTACTTGTGGACTTGATGCAATCTCATATGTGTTTGTTCCTACTGGATTATTTTCTATTATAAATATTGCTGTTCCTGTGCCTGATTGAGAAGTTGCACCTGGACCGCCCAATGCTTTTGAACCATATACAATTGTAACAGTTCCTGTATTTGCCTGTAAGTTATTTACGTATATAATTATTGTTTGTCCGTTAACCATTGTTCCAACATAAGAGCCACCTACCACAGAAACAGTATAATAACCAGGATTTAAGCCAGATAAACTCGGAGCAGACCAACCAGCAGGTATTATTACTTTTAATGTGCCATTACCCCATGTATCAGGTCCATTTGTAAATGTTATTGTCATTGTGTTACCTATTGTTCCTGCTGCAACACGTGTTGGATTTATTACTGCAGAACCAACACCCTGGGATATAGGGGTTCTGGTTGGAGTAATTGTAGGCGTTTCTGTAGGGGTTGGTGTCTCTGTTTGTGAATGAAGTGTATAAAAAAACAAGGAAAATATAAAAATGAATATTATAAACTTTATTTTTTTTATTTTAATATTCACCTACAGTTATCTCCTTATTTTACAAATTTAAACAATGAGTCAATTTCGTTTTTCTTTGCTCAATTATTCTGTATTATTGCAATTTTCTGTTTTTATTTTTTGATTATGCCGACTTTTTTAAGTGGTAGTTCTATCTTTTCTGTATTTGTTTTAATAACAGTTCTTAAAATATACACACCTGTCGTTTTTGAAATTTTCTCCTGTATTACTGAAAAACCCGCTGTTATATTTTTATTTAAGTTCATTACAAGTTCACCAGATATATTATACAGAGAAATAAAAACAATTGCATCATCTTCATTATAAAAAGCGATACGGAGCACACCATCCTTTATAGGATTATTTAAAACAACTATTCGCTCACTTAAAAGTCTTTGTTTCAATGAATTAGCAATCTGTGGTTGTTGTGTAGGAGTTGCAGTCAATGTCATAGTTAATGTA
>JAOAIN010000101.1 GCA_026414685.1 Candidatus Goldiibacteriota bacterium | reverse complement strand
TAAATAAAGTAGAAGAATTATTAAAAAAGAAATAATCTGGAGGAAAAAATGAGAAATAGAGTGCAAATAGTGGGAGTCATAACACTTATTTTTATTATTTTATCAGTTTGGAAGGTTTGGCCACCTTTTGATATAAAGGACTCAACAGGCAATGTTATTGAAAAGGGTAAAATAAAATTAGGACTTGATCTGCAGGGTGGTATGTATTTAAAGTTGGAAGTTGATGAAAAAAATTTACCTAAAAATACAAAACTAGAAGAGGCGGTTGCAAGAGCACTTGAAATATTAAGAAACAGAATTGATGCTTTAGGTGTTGCAGAGCCACTCATACAAAGAGAAGGAGATAAATATATAGTAATTCAACTGCCAGGTATTAAAGATCCAGAAAGAGCATTAAATATAATAGGTAAAACAGCGATGCTTGAATTTAAACTTGTTGAAGAAAATATAAAGATTTCAGATATTACGGATAACGAGGGGAATACTGTTGCTTCCAAAATTCCTGAAAATGTTTATGTACTAAAAAACAGAGAAGGCGAGCGTATGGTTTTAAATAAGAAACAAACAGTTACAGGAGCTGATTTAGTTGATGCAAAAGTCCAGATAGGTACCTATGGTATGCCAATTGTTTGGTTTAAATTATCGCCTGAGGGTGGCAAAAAATTTGCAGAAGTAACAGGTGATAATGTCGGGCGACGTCTTGCAATCATTCTTGATGATACTATATATTCAGCACCTGTTATTAAAACAAGAATAAGCGGTGGAGAAGGAATAATAGAAGGTAATTTTACAATAGAAGAAGCAAAGGATTTAGCCCTTGTCCTGCGTGCTGGTGCTCTGCCAGCACCAGTAAATATTATAAACAAAAAAGCTATAGGACCAGCACTTGGTGCTGACTCAATTGAAAAAGGTAAAAAAGCAATTATTATAGGCGCCTTACTTGTTGTTATTTTTATGGCTATTTATTATAGGATATCAGGTTTATTTGCTGATATCGCCCTCTTTTTTAATTTACTTTTTGTACTTGGCATCATGGCTGCTTTGAATGCAACACTAACATTGCCAGGTATTGCGGGTTTAACCCTTACACTTGGGATGGCAGTAGATGCAAATGTTTTAATATTTGAAAGAATAAGAGAAGAGCTAAGAACAGGCAAAACAATACGTGCTGCAATAGATGCAGGATATAATAGAGCTTTATGGACTATCATTGATTCACATGTTACATCTCTTATTACTGCGGCTATATTATTCCAATTCGGAACAGGACCAGTGCGTGGATTTGCAGTTACACTTTTTTGGGGTGTAATAGTTAGTTTGTATACTGCGTTTTTTATAACACAGGCAATGTTTGAAATGAGAAAACAATATACTTCTTTAAGTATATAATTATGGAGGCATAAATGTTTGAAATATTAAAAAATACAAATATAGATTTTTTAAAATTAAGAAAAATAGCATATGTGTTTTCATTTTTATTGATTTTTTCTGGTTTGTTCGCTATTTACAGAATAGTTACAGGAACTGCAAATATGGGACTTGATTTTACTGGTGGAGTAACAGTACAGGTGAAATTTTCAAAGCCAATTTTAATTGATAAAATAAGAGAAGTGTTAAATAAAATTGGCTATAAGGCGTCTATTCAAAAAATTGGTGCAGAGACAGAAAATGTTTTTTTGATAAGAACAACTCTAAAAGATTCAAAGTCATCTAGTTCAACTGAGATAATTGATGCTTTAAAAAAAGAATTGCAAGATAATAATCCAGAAGTTTTAGAAGAAAATATGATAGGACCTGTTGTATCAGCACAATTAAAACAGAAAGCTTTATATGCAATATTTTGGGCAGCCATAGGAATTCTTATTTATATATGGATTAGATTTAAATTTAAATTTGCTGTTGCAGCTACTATTGCAACACTTCATGATGTTTTGGCAATACTTGGTATCATGGTTTTGCTAGGAAGAGAAATAGATATTTTAGTTATCACTGCCCTTATGACAATAGCTGGATATTCGCTAACAGATACAGTTGTTGTTTTTGATAGAATCAGAGAAAACATGAGAAATATTTTAAAAGAGTCATTTGAAAGTATCATAAATAGAAGCATAAATGAGGTTTTAAGCCGGACCATAATAACATCTGCTACCACACTTTTTGTTGCTCTTGCTTTGTATTTATTTGGAGGCCATGTATTGAATAATTTTGCATTTGCAATTACTCTCGGTGTAATTATAGGTACTTATTCTTCCTGGTTCGTTGCTAGTGCAATTGTATTTGATTGGGAAAACTATGAGAAAAGACATAAGATCATAAAATAAGGGAGTTGAATTTTTTTTAATGCAAAAAATTGTTTTTATTTTTTCTTTACTCTGGCTTTCTGTCTTTTTTTTACCCGAAAAAAAATATAAATTTATTTTTTTAACATTTGTTGATGTTGTGATTTTTATATTTCTTTTAGTCATGAAAATAAAGAGTGCTTTTATTTTTATGTTACTTATGCTTATTACTAATTTTTTTATATTGTTCATGGAAGAAGAAGATATAAACTTTAATAAAAAGGATTTTATTTTTTTTATTGGATTAATTCCGATACTCTTTTTTACTATTGCCGGCATAAAATATAAAAGTGTTCTTCCAGTTGAGATAACCATTATAGAACAGATACATATAATTTTTTTATTTTTTCTAACAACAATTACCTGTTTTTTTATTTTGAAAAAGATATTATCTAGGCAGGATATTGATAGATGATTCTTGCTACATTTTTGTTTACGTTATCACTTATTATTGCATATTATTTTTTTATAAAAAATAACTCTAAATTATTATTAATTGTTGTTTTTAAAATTTATGTTTTGTTTTATTTAATAAACATATCAGAAAATATTCTATCAGTATATTTGTTTTCCATTTTGTGTTTTATTTTCCTGCTTGTTTTTTACCCAAGAAAGAATTTAAAAGTGAATTTTAAAGAGTTTTTTTTAATTCTTATTATTATAATTTCTATTTTTATATTTTCAGGATGTAAGACAAAAGAAAAAATAATGCCACAGATTGAAAAAAATTTAAAATTAACTTTTATACCCACTGATATTGCAGTTACTGATGGGGGCAAAATTCTCATTGGCTCTGAAAGAGAAAACAAGATTTATATAGTTGATATGGTTTCTGGCAAGACAAAAAAGGTGATAAACTCAGGAATCAATCCAGTTGAAATCCTGATTAAAAATAATTTTGTATATTCTGCTAATAAGACAAGCTCAAATGTAACAATTTATAATCTTTTAAATGGTGAAACAATAAATTTACCGAGTGGTGGTCAGCATCCATCAGCACTTGAATTTAATGCAATAAAAAAAGTATTATATGTTGCAAATATCGGGAGCTCAAATATAAGTATCATAGATATAGATAAAAAAGAAATTAAAGACAAGATATCAACAGAAAAGTGGCCAGCAGATATACTGCTTACAAAAAATAATAAATTTTTATATGTGGCATGTAAATACACTAATGTTATTCAATTACTTGATGCTGAAAAAGGGCGGTGTCTATTTACAAAAATTGATGCGGGTGTTTCGCCTGCACAACTAATAGAACTGGATAAGTTCAATATCGCAATAATAAATGAATGGGAGTATTCTTTTAACCAACAAAGTACAATAAATGTCTTTGATACAAGGGATTATAAATTAAAGTATAATATTCTTGTTGATGGGGGGATTTTTCGTGGCGTTCTTTCAAAATCTAAAAAATATCTTTATATAACTGTGCCGTTAAAGGATAAAATTATTTTTGTGGATATAAAGAAAAAGAAAAAGATTTTTGAAATAACAAAAAAGGAATCAGGACCAAGATTTATTAATATATCTCCTGATGGTAATTATATTTTTATATCCTGTCAGACATCAAAAGAAGTTACAGTGATAAGGGTTAATGATCTTTTATGAATATTAATTTTACTTCTTTGCCATTTATTGAAAAATTTTTTGTTTATGGGGGTATTTTTGTATCTTCTGTTTTCATAATTATACTTTCTTCGTTAACTCAATATCAGAAATCATATAAAAAACTCGGCATTTTATTTTTTTACATATCTATAATTTTTACATTTTTTTCTGATATTTTTTTATTTTTTTATACAAAATATAACTTTGAAACTATTGCGGGTATTATGGTTAACAGAGTTTATTTATTTTTGTTGATTTCTGTTATATGTTGTTATTTATTTATGTTCAATGAATATGAAAAAATGGAAGATTGCATTTTAGGATTGATTATTATAATTACTATGCAATTGATTTTTATAAGTCCATCATTTATCGTTATTTATATTGGTTTTATTATTTTTGAGATAGCATTTTCATCTATTTATTGTGAGATTAAACCGCAGAAGTATTTTTATATTTTTATGTCATTGATTTTTACTACTATTTTTTTACTTTACGATAAAACCAAAATACAAGCAATAGGTCTAAATGGTAGTGTAATATTTTTACTTTTGTCCACTTTTGCAGCTGACAGAACAGTTAATACCATTGCAATCAGAGAAAGAGAGGAAAGCAAAGAAAAAAACATTATTTTTCTAACGCTTACAGTTACATTTGCTGTTTTTTTTAAATTAATTGAATTTTTTAATTCGTGGACACCTATGATTTATCCGATTTTTATCATATCTTTTATTTTACTTTTACTATCTGTTTATAATTTGTTAACCGAGGAAAATATGAAAAGTTTTTTTATTTCTGATTTTGTAAATATACTTTTTTTATCTCTTTTATGTTTTTCAGTTATAAATGTAAACAATGTTGATATTCTTCTCATCATAACTGTTTTATTATTTGTAAGTATTTTACTTGATTCATTTTTTTCAAATTCAAAAGGACAATACACAGTATCTTATATAAAATATAATTTTAATAGAATAAAAGGCGCTGGCAATCTTTTTTTGGCAATTATTCTGACTTTTTTTATGGAAATATATCTTATTTATAGAATAATTAATAATTTTATCTATTTTAATCCTTATGTTCAGACAGTATTTTTAATTGTTGGATTTGTTTATTCAATAAATATTTTAAATAAATTATTTATTATTTTTTCAATGATTATGAGAATAAGGATTGACAATTTAAAGTATATTCTATTTAATAAAATCATAATAAGACCTGTATTGTTTGTCATGTTTTTTATTTCGTTATTTTCATGGTGGATAAAAAATGGATAAAAAAATTATAATATTATATCTTGCAATGGTTTTTATATTGACTGTTACTATTTTTATTTTATTTCCATTTTCTTTTACTTCTATACTTTTTGCAGGAATTTTTATATTAAATTTCTTTTTATTTCTGGACGTTTTAAAGAAAAAATAGTAAATATTAATAGTTCATAAATAGTTCGGTAATAGTAAGAACTAATTGAGAACTACTTATAAACATTTTTAAAGAACATCTTTATTTCTTCATAAGCTTTTCCTTTCATAATATCCACATTATCATGTTTTGTATCAGGTAGTATAACGAATTTTTTCTTTTCTGACCCTGCGGCAATATACATTTTTTCTCCTATGTCAATGGGGAAACAATCATCGTTTTTTCCATGAATTATAAGGAGTGGTGCTGTAAAACTTTTTATCATTTCATCTGGCTGGGGCTTTTTTTCTTTTAATCTTTTTTCAACATCCAATTTTATTATCCAGCAAAAAGGTGGGGGTAATCCTTCCGTCATTCTGGGGACTGCTTCTTTTGCATTATTAAATGGTGCTTCCATTATAATACCATCCACTTTTTTTACACTTCCTATTACAACGCATGGAACAGTGCCAATTGATTGACTGAAAATGAAAAGTTTATCGGGTTTAAAGGTGTTTTTCACATAGTCATGTATTAAAATTGCATCTGATAATAAATTATCAAAAGATGGTTTACCAGTTGATTTTCCATATCCACGATAATCAAAACAGATAACATTTAAATTAAATTCTTTTGAAAGAAATAATAATCTTTCAAATGATTCGTATATTGATTGCCCATTACCATAAAAATAAATCAAATAATTTTTGGAGTTATTTTTAATAAGAATTCCATCAAGTATATATCCATCATCTGTTTTGATTTTCAATTTCTGGATGAGGTTTTTTTCTTTTATAGGGATATCTCCTTTATCTTCTGGGAAGAAGAAATTATCCTCAGATAGTGTAATACAGGAAGAAAAAAGTGAAATAAAGAAAAGTACCAATAAATATTTTATTTTCATAATTTTAAATTCAAAATTGGCAAATAAAAAATATCATTACTTTTTATATTAGAAGCATAGAAAACCGCTTTTTTTTCACTTTCTTTATAAAATATATCAGAAAAATAATTAATTATGAAATAACCCGAAAGCATTCCCAAAGGTATTCCAATTAAAGATCTCATCAATATTGAACCAGTATTATTTAACTTCTCATCTGATAAATTAAAAGTAACAAAAAACCCACCAAGGGCTCCTGCAAGTGAGCCCAATACATTGATGAAGTTTCTTTGAAGTGTCGCTGATGTTATAATAGAAGCATCGTATAATTTTGTGTTTTCCTGGGGATGAGTTAATACATCTGGCATAAGATTTTCTATGGCTAATTTCCCTTTTATAAAATCATCTGAATTTGAAATCAGATGATTTATCTCTGCATCCACAATCCATTCAAAAAAATTATTAATATAAGGTCCCAGGGAATAGACATCATATAATGAATAAGAAAATGATGCTTCAGATTTAAAAGTATAGGAACGTGTTTTATTGTAGTCATGATAATATGTTATTGTGCCGTTATCTGACATAATTTTTACATCTCCGCGTAGATGAAGTGTTAAAATATATTGATTCTGAATTTTATCAGGAGATATAACTATATCAAATTCATAGATTATACCCCATAGTATACCATCTGTTTTCAATGTTTTTTTTAGTTCTGAAAAATTGTTTTCATCAAATGTTAAAGTTTTATTTTTATAGAAGTTTTCATCTGCAAATGTGCTTGTTTTAAAAACATAACTTTCAGTTAAATTTCTATAAAAAGTTTTTGATAATAATAATGAACAAGCAATATCAGTTGTAAATAATGTTTTTTCAAAATTTCTATTATCAATAAAGGGTAGAATTGTTATTTTTTTATCAATTAGATAAATTTCTGGATCTTGCTCTTTTACCTGCGGCTCATCAACATCTATTTTAAAAACCATTCTTGAATCTTTATATTTATATAGATCTGTGGATGCACAGCCACTTATAAATATAATTAAAATATTCAATATGAATAATACTAAAATACTATTTTTTTTCATTTTTAATTTCCATCTCAAGATTTTTTAAAAAATCTTTTAATTTTATATCAACGGTATTTATCTCAGATGCTTTTTTATAATAAATAAAAGCTTTTATTTTATTTTTCATATTATAATAACAATCAGCAATTAAATAATTTAATGTAAAATTATCAGGATATAAATAAAGTAAATCAGATAATAACAAAATTGCCTTTTTGTATTCTTTTCTTTTGATAAGTTCTTTTGCAATTAAAATGTTTTCGTTTATTATATTATCCATTCTTTTATCTTTTATTATGTTGTCATTATAAATTTGTTTTTTTTCAATTTTAGGTTCAAAAAAAGCGTATCTGGTAAAAATGTTAATATATAATTGGTTGTAAAATTTTTGATTTTCATTTAAATTTTCAGGTAAATACAAATAGCCGCACCCCAATGTTATTGTGTTATCTATTAAAAATGGTGGAATGAATTCCAGACCAGTATAAAAATAAAAAGAATTTGAATAAGGGAATATTATTTCCTTTTGTATCTGTATTTTATCAAATGAGTAAATAAAATAAGAGGATATTATTAATTCAAGGAAAAAATTTAACTCTATATTAATAGCCGCGCCGGTTTTAATAATTAAATCATCAGAAAATGGTTTTGAAATAGAAAAATCAAAACATGATGAAAAATTATCATTTTTAAATATGAAATATTTTATATCCGCAGTTATTCCCATAGAAGAAGAAAAAATATTATAAAACAAACCATAATCAAGTAAATCAAAACCTAAATTTGAACGAAGACCTATGTTATAAAAAATAGAAGTTTCAAAATTTCCTCTTGTAATTCCTTTTCCTGTGGCCAGAAAACCATATAACTGATAATTTTTTCCAATTTTTCCATCGGGTGTTTCTGGTAAAATAAAAGCAAAAGAAAGATTATTAAATATGAAAATAAATAAAATAAGAATAAGAGTTATAGAATTTAATTTTAAATTTCTATACATTTTTCTCCTGTGAATAAAATAAATTATTAATAGAATAACAGATGTAATAGGAGTGTCAAGATGCAAAACCAATGGTATATGAAAAATAGAAAAATATAGGGTGAAAATATATAAAAATTGGTAAATATTTATAAGTGATAGAAATAATGCAACAAAATATACTAAAAATCGTTATATAATTATAGAAATAAAACAAATAAAAGGAGTATATGATATGAAAAAATTAATATTTTTTATTTTTTTATTATTACCAGTTATGATTTTCAGTGCTTCTTCAAACGTCACAGTTAATGTAAATTCAAACATTAGTTCATTTTCACCAGGTGCTGCATTTGCAATTAATACAGGTGAATGGGATGGATATGCAAATCTTAAAAAAAATGTATGGCAGTTTCAACATGCTGGTTTTAGATATTTACGTTTTCCTGGCGGGTCAAATTCAAATGAATACCATTGGAACGGAAATGGATATTATGATTCAAATGGCTACTGGGTTGTGAATGGAAGTCCTGCTCCTACTTCCTTTTCTCCTGGATTTTTAAATCTAAGTAAATATCGTGGTTCCACTTCTGCTGGATATAGAAAAAAAGCAATGGTAACTGATAATGATTTAAATACGTCATGGAAAAGTTTTCCAGGTGATACAAGAAAACAGTATATAATATTTGAAATTATGAACTCATCATATCAACCTGTGCCGGTGAATAGAATAGTTATTAATTGGGGAACACCTTATGCTACGCAGTACAAAATCCAATATTCAAATGCAAACTGGCCAGGAAATCTTGGAATATGGGTTTATAATGACACTGCCTGGACAGATACAAGTTTGAATTTAATATCAGGAAGTGGTGGAACTGTTGATTTATCTTTTACAACAGTTAATGCTAAATATATTAGAATTTTATGTCTTACCTCTTCATCTGCTGATAATCAATTTGAAATAAAGGAAGTAAAGTTATACTATGGTAGCACTCAGATCTCGGTTAACTCAAATGATCCGATGCTGCAGACAAAAACTTATTCTTCGTCTGTTGCACTCGGAGATAGCTTTGATAGATACGGTAACATGGATTTTGAACAGTTCATGGATGTGTGCCGTTCTTTAACACCACCTGCAGAGCCACTTATTACTGTTAATTTTTTTACAGGAACAACACAGGAAGCAGCTGACTGGGTATATTATGCAAATATTCATAAGGGTTATAATATAAAATACTGGGAAATAGGAAATGAAAACGCAGGAAATTGGGAATCAGGAGGTCCAGTTGATTCCCAGTTTTATGCAAAAAGGTTTATTGAATTTTATGATGCAATGACAGCAGTTGACCCGAATATCATTGTTATGCCACAATTTAATTCAATAGGTGATTATGAAAATGTTACTATGAATGCCTCAAATAATCCTACTTCTCATGATTATTACATAGAAAATTTCTTAAAATATCTGCAAGCACAAGGTAGACATAATATTATTAAAGCAATTTCCATACATAGATATCCCACTTTTCAACCAGCAACTGAGGCAGTGGCCTTATCAAATACAGATATATGGAATACTGAGATGACTCCACTTATAAATTGGATAAATACATATTGTCCAAATCCTGCGCAGGTTTCTATTTGGCTTACTGAATACAATGACGGTATTGACAGTGCTTTTACAAATAGATATTACAATTCTCTTTTCATATCCGCATATATTTTAAATTATTTAAAAAATGGTGGTGATTTTGGATTTTTATTCACTGATTTTGGAACTCCTGGTCCTGGTCAGTTTGCACCAAATATTTTTTCTGATTTTGGAGCAATTGAAGGTGGCGCACTATCGGGTGAATATGCTATTTACAAATATCAACCACGCTCTTCTTACTGGGCTTTATGGATGCTTAAAAACAGGTTTTCTGCAGCAGATGAACTTGGCAATACTCTCGTTGCATGTTCTTCATCTAACTCTTCTTTAAAGGTTTATGCAAATAAAAGGGGAGATAGAAAATTATCGTTAATACTTATAAATACAAGCCAGACGGATACAGTAGATGCCAATATTACTCTTAATAATTTTTCACCACTTTCAACTGCTCTTGTCACCACTTTTTCTCCACAGCATTATTCATGGGTTAATAATGGCTATCAGTCATATGCAAATCCAGATATACAACCTACTGATTCTATAATTTCAAACGCTGCAACAAATTTTACAATAAACGTTCCAGCATATAATATTAAAATAATAACTTTGTATGATTCAACACAGCCAACTTTTACGCCTTCATCCACTCCAACACCATTACCTACTGCGACTTTTACTCCAACACCTGTATTTTATGGCGCAAATTTACTTGATGATTGTGAGGATGGTGATAATATAAATTTATGGGGTGGAGCTTGGAATATCTATGGAGATGGTGTGTCTGCGTATCCATCATTATTCACATCAATGAGATGTAATGGAGCGGGTGCTGATGGTTCTAGTTGTTATGTAGAGGTAACTGGCTCTGTTATGGGTCAGTCATGGGGTTTTGGCATCTCATCACCACTCACATCAAACTGGAGTCCTGTTGATATGCGTGCATATTCTGGTATATTTTTTTGGTATAAAGGAGATGGACAGCATAAAGCAAGAATATTTATAAATCAAAACAATATACCTTGTCATGATTATTTTGGAGTGGATTTTAATACAAATACATACTGGACATTTTATAAGATACCATTTTCACAGATGACTCAAGGTGGTTGGGGTGGTTGTGGTGGCACATGGACAGGTGATAATATACAAGCGGTTTCATTTCAGGTGGAATGGGGAACTACCACATATACAGCATATATAAGGGTTGATAATGTTGGTTTTTATAAAAATACACCTGTGCCTACTAATACACCGGTTTCTGGAACAGGTTTAAAAGATAATCTTGAAAACGCATATGCATATCCATCACTTTATACAGGTAAAGAAGGATATAGTGGTATTTATTTTTATAATCTTCCTAATGATGTAAAATTACAGATTTTTAACATGGCTGGTGAGCTTATTTTTCAAAAAGAAGGGGTAGAAACAGGTGGAAAAATTTTCTGGAATGTAGAAGGTAAAAGAAGTAGTGAAAAAGTAAGTTCTGGTGTTTATATTTATATTTTATGGGACGGAAAAAATAAAAAGAAGGGAAAAATTGCAATTGTAAAATAACATTTTAATTTTGAGATTTATAATATATAAAAATGTAAAATCCATCTATTTTACTATTTTTTTTTGTCAATTATCAAAAAAGTTTGCATTGTTTTTTTGAATGATGTATAATTAAAGTGTTATAAAAAACAATTAGGAGGTTTATATATGCCGGAAGAAAAAAAAGAGCAACCCATAAAACTTCAAATGATACAGAAAACATCAATTCTTGGCACAGACAAGGATGGAAATACAACATATAAGATAAGTTTTTTTCTTGGGGATCAGCAACTAAAATCAAAAACAGGAATGGAGGTTTATGCAATAGAGGTTTTAAATAAGGACGGTGTTCTTGTTAGATATGAAATGTATGGTGAGATACCTGATGGAAAGGTTGTAGAATATTATGAAAATGGTCAGATTATGGTTGAAAAAAATTATTTCAATGGACAAAAAAATGGTCCGTATAAAGTTTATTATCCATCAGGGGCACTTTGGAAGGAAGGAAAATTTGCTTCAGATCAGATCGTGCGCCTTAAAACATATTCAGAATCAGGAAAATTGTTATCGGATAAAATATTTGTAGAAATTGTCTCTGTGAGAACAGGAAATACAGAAGTTTTTTATAAAAATGGGCGTGAAATTGCGCGCTGGACTCATGAAAAAGATGGCACAATTAAAAAATATGGTGAAACAATAGATGGTGTTGTTAAGTATTATGTCGGCAAAATCTTAAAAGAAGAACACACTTATGATGATGGTTATCTTATATCAATAAAAAAATATGATAAAAAGGGCAGGGTATTATCAGAGAGAACCTTTGAAAAAGGAAGTTACCCACCTAATTTATAAAATTTTGCAACCAATTTTTTATTAAATCATTATATATTTAAATTTAACAGAAATTTCTGTTGTTTTTTTTCTTGTTAATTTTAATCAAAGCAGGGGTGGCATAGATGAAAAAAAGTTTTATACTTTTATTAAATATTTTTCTTTTTTTTAATAATGTTTTTTCTAGTGTTACATTTCCTTTTGTTTTACCATGGAATGATTCATCTAACACAGTGATAGATTTAAGTAATATTGTTTATAGGGATATCAATGCAGAAGGCTTCGTAAGAGTAACTCCTGATGGCCATTTTGCAGTTAATTCAGGCAGGATAAAATTTTGGGGAACAAATACAACATTTGGAGCTAATTTTCCATCAAAATCAAATGCACCTTATGTTGCAGCAAGGCTTGCAAAATATGGTTTTAACATAGTGCGTTTCCATCACATGGATATGTATGATATATGGATAACTGTTAATCCTGATAGAGTTTTAAATCCTACAAAACTTGATTTACTTGATTATTTTATATATCAGTTAAAGCAAAAAGGCATATACGTAGATTTAAATCTTTTGGTATCAAGACCATTTAACAGGGGAACTGATTTGCCAGCAGATATTGATATGATAACTGATTGGAAAGTGCGTGATGCTTTGGGATTTTTTGATCCACAGACAAGACAATTACAAAAGGACTATGCGAGAGATTTACTTACACACAACAATCCTTACACAGGAAATACTTATGTGAATGAGCCGGCAGTAGCATTTATAGAAATAAATAATGAAAATGGACTAACACAAGCATATTTAAGTTCTCAGATTGATAATTTACCACCGTACTATAATAATTTATTAAAAACGCAATGGAATAATTGGCTTAAAAATAAATATCCAACACATGCAGCACTCGAAGCAGCATGGGGAGCAGTAAATCAGCCTTTAGGTACAGAGATGCTTACAAATGGTAGATTCACAACAGGTTCAATAACGCCATGGGTTGCTGAGTTTCATAGTGGAGCAGCAGGAACAGCAGTTGTGGAGACAGGCACAGGACCAGGTGGACTTAATTGTGCAAGAATTAATGTGACAACAGCAGGTAGTGCTGGCTGGCATGTGCAGTTTAATCAGCCGAATTTATCAGTAACTGCTGGTACCCCATACACAATAACATTTTATGCCAGAGCAGATACAAACAGAACAATTGATGTTTCTCTTATGATGGCACATGACCCATGGTCAAATCTTGGTTTTTCAGCACAACTAAATTTAACAAATACCTGGCAATTATTTACATTCACATTTTCACCACATACATCAGATACAAACGCCAGAATAAATTTTGGCGGTATGGGGCTTTATGCAGGTGGTAGTTTTTATTTTACAGATATATCATTAAAACCAGGTGGATTATATGGACTAAAACCAGGAGAGAATTTATACACAACAGGAATAGATAATTTTAAAAATCAGGGAGATATAGCAAGGACTGTAAATGGTAGAAAGGACTGGTTTAGATTTTTACAAGAGACAGAGAGGAATTATTGGATAGAGATGAGAGATTATATAAGAAATACATTGGGTGCGCATGCACTAATTTTTGGGACAATAATAGGGTGCTCCACACCAAATGTGCAGAGTGTGTATGATGCCATAGATACACATGCATACTGGCAGCATCCAGAATTTCCAGGAGTGCCATGGAGTAGCACTGACTGGTATATAAGGAACAATCCAATGGTAAATAATCAGCAGGGCTCAACAGTAGCAGGACTTGGAATGAAAGCGGTTTTAAATAAACCACATTGTTTGACAGAATATAATCATCCACATCCTTATTCATATGAAGCAGAGAGTATGTATTTCATGAGCACATATGGAAGTTTGCAGGACTGGGATGCAGTGTTTGAATTTGATTATAATGGTAGTGATAATTGGAACACACAGAGGATAGAAGGATATTTTGGAGTAAATCAAAATACAGTAAAAATGGCATCAATGATACCAGCCGCACTTGCATTTTATAGGGGTGATATAAAACCAGCAACAGGAACAGTGGTAATACCGATAGGGTGGGAGACAGAGATAGAGGAATTATTAGATACCTGGGCGTGGTGGCTCGTTGATGGAGCAAAAGTAGGAGAGAATCCAAAAACGGCACTAATTCATAAAGTAAGAATAGCAGTAGATGGACAAAGTGTGCCGCCTGGTTCAATACCACCTGGGTCAACAAACACAACTGGTAATATAATGATATCTGATACAGGTGAGATAATATGGGATGCATCAAATGCATCAGCAGGATATGTACGAGTAAATACACAGCGGACAAAATTTTTGTATGGATTTATAAGCGGCAAGACACATTATTTATCGGGTGTAACAATAACACCTGGGGCTACATTAACAAATGGATTTTCAACTATCGCAATAACAGCACTTGATGGAGATTCTTTTGCAACAGCACAGAAGATATTGATAACTGCTCTTGGTACCCAATACAATACCAATGCACAATTTTATCAATATCCAAATACTTTGATATCATTTCCACCTGCAATGGGTATAAATGTGACTTTGAGAAATCAATGGGGCACATCGCCAGTAATTGTAGAAGGAATTCCAGCAACCATAATATTACCATGTCAATATAACAATACATCTGCCTGGGCACTTGATGTAACAGGGGCAAGAAAGTTAAATATACCAGTTACAAACAATGGTGGATATGCATCAATAACTATAGATCCATCATATCAGACAGTATGGTATGAAATATCAGTTTATCATTCATCATATACTGCCACTGCAACACGAACCAATACACCTATTTATTCACCAACGGCAACACCTACAATAACAAACACAGCAACTCCTGCTATTGGTTTAATGGTTGATGATTGTGAAAATACAGGAACAAATCAGAATTTATGGGGTGGTTGGTGGTATACTTATGCAGATGGTGATCCACTCCCTAATTCATCAATAACAGGTGGTAAACAAACCACAGGTGGACCAGTAACAACATTAGGTAAATATAGAGCAACAGGTAATAAGGTTAATGATGGATGGGCAGGGTTTGGAACAAATCTTTCATCAAATGGAGCAGAAGTTGATTTAACATCATTTGAAGGAATAAGAATGTATGTAAGAGGTGATGGTACGCCTCTAAATATAGCGATTGTGACAGGAAATTTTTCAGATATTCCAGATTACAATAACTGGCAGTATACGGTTTTAACAACATCAGAGTGGACACTTATTAGCGTTCCATTTTCTTCTTTTACATTGCCTTATGGGACATACAGACCTTTTGATTTAACACGGGCAGAAGATATTCAATGGAAAATAAATGAAGATGGCGCTTTTGATGTAGAGATTGATGATGTTATGTTTTATTATCCACAAACACCTTATACATTTACTGCAACAGTAACAAGAACTTTAACAGTGACTCCGACATTAACAAATACAATTATAAATCAGACAAAATTGAATATAGAAGAAATTAGGATTTTCCCAAATCCATATAATTATGAAAAAGATAAACTAAAATTATTTTTAAAATTAAATGGCCAATGTGATTCAATTGCAATTAAAATTTATACGGGTGGTTTAAGATTAATAAAAACAATAGTAAAAGATAATATAGTAGGTAACATAATAGAAATAGGGAAAGATGAATTTAAAAATTTAGCAAATGGATATTATTTAGTTGTTATAGTGGCAGAAAATAAAAGAGAAAAGATAAGCTCTCATATACAAGAATTAATAATTTTAAGATAAATTATTTAACTCCTATAACATTTAGTACTTTGATTATTGTTTCTTTTTTTAGTAAACCATCTGCTCTAAAAATCACATTTCCTTTATTATCCAGGAATATATTTGTTGGAAATTTGGTGACGCCATACTTATCTGCATAACTTAATCCATCTGGATCATCTATAAGATGCACTTCAATAATTATTTTATTTTTATATTTTTGTTTTAATTCTTCAAATATTTTTTGCTGTTCTTCGCAAAAATGGCATCCTTTTGATTCAATACT
The DNA here is from genome assembly GCA_026414685.1 of Candidatus Goldiibacteriota bacterium. Classification (GTDB taxonomy): domain Bacteria; phylum Oederibacteriota; class PGYV01; order PGYV01; family DSYL01; genus DSYL01. Next base: position 2,426 of record JAOAIN010000101.1, on the reverse strand, counting down.
TAATATTTTCACTTTTGGTTTACCAGAACCACAACAATAAATAAAAATTAAGATAAAAAAAATTAAAGATATTTTCTTCATCTTTACTCTCCTATTACACAGGTATAAACTTCCCACTGTGGATGTTCATTTGGGCAGTAATCACCAAAAATTATTTGCTGCCATGGCTCAAGACAAAGCTTCCCATCCATTATGACAAATGTTTGAGAGGGCCCAACTATAGTGCTACGGACATGAGCATGTCCATTTTCATCATTCCATCTTTTTGAATGTTCATAATATGCATCTTTTGGTGCAATTTTTTCAAGTGCTTTTTCAAGATCTGCAAGACAACCAGGTTCGTATTCTATTGTTGATATTATACAAACAGAGCGACCCGCTTGCACAGTGACTTGACCATTTTTTACCTTTGATTCATTAACTACCGCTTGAATATCTGGAGTTATATCTCTAACAACATGGCCTTTGCCCATATAGAAAGTTAATTTTTTGGTGAATATTGTCATATTCAATCCTCCTTTCGGCTAAAAAATATTTTATTAAAAGGGGATAGATTGTCAATATTAATAATAATGTTCATTAATAATGTCCGCTGATAATGTCTGATTAAAAGATTTGTCAAAATAAAAATATAAATGTAAACCAATATATTATAAATCCGTCTAAATCTTAAATTATTGATAAATTAACAAAAATTATATATAATTAAAAAAAATAAAATGGAGGAGAAGATGATATATAAGAAAAAAATAGCAATCATATTATTTTTACTTTTTATTCCATTCATTATATTTCCATATCTTCAGGGCAGTCAGTATAAAATAGCACAACAATACGCAGACGCCGATCAAATACCTGTTGTGTTTTTTGATCCAGAGGATGGTTCTGCTTTAGGATATTTAATATATTCTGATATAGATGGAGAGCCAGGAGATGAGATTATAATTGCTTATAGATCTAAAAAAAGCGATTCTGAGCGTGAAGAAAAAGCATCAATTTATAAACAATATTTTTCAGTTGATGTTGTAAGAAATGGTAAAAAGATTAGGGGTTTCATTGAGGCAGGTCTTACATATAGTAGAACACCACAACCATATATAACAGTGGAAAAAATAATTCCATCTGAATTGCCTAAAATTTTTTTGATGATATATGATGGTATAGAAGAGAAAAAAGTCAGAGCAGCGGATAGGAGATTTTTAATTTTATATAATGGATTTGATGAAAATGACAAAAAAAGAAAAAATCATCAATTTTTAAGTGTGAAGATGCCATGGAGATTTATTTTGTTTCAGTTTAGTGAAACACCCACAATCAATCTTTTTGAAACAAAGATAGAAGAATCTACAGGCAGATTTTACATAAAAACTCTGGATGAAAATGCAGAGTGGCCTAAAATACCTATGTCCAAAATAAGGCAGTTTGAAGAGGATTTAAGAAAATACCAGCCACATATTTATTGGGAATTTGGGCATTAAAAAATTTACCAAATCTAACAAATTTACCGAATTTTTCAAATTTTCAAATTTGAAATTATTAAAGGTCTTGGATGAATTTTTTTGTAAAAGAATTTTTATCTTTTTGTTTTTCTGTTATCCAGCTTGACCACATATCAGCAAAATGTAAAAGTAAAGTAAGCGGATATGGATCGCCTTTTATATCTTCCCATGATGGAACAAAAGGACCATCATGATATGCAATTGCTTGCATCTCATCCTGAGTTAGATCTACGAATTTGGAAATAATAAGAAGAGATTTCTGAGCACCGGAGAAATTCATCTGGTCTTTATTCCAGATATATGGCTGCTTTTCTTTATCATAACCTTCATTTTTTATGTATGTAATATTTCCAAAGCCATCTGTTACTTTATGGGCATCGTGAAATAAACTACACAGAATAACAGATTCTTCTGAAATATCAGGCAAAAGTATTTCTTTTAATTTTAAAGCTAGTTTTGTTACATTAAGAGAATGAATGAGCAAACCACCTTCAATACACAGATGATATTTTGTTGAAGCTGGTGCAGAAAAATATCCATGTTTTTCAAGATATGAGGCTAATTCAATAACACCTTTTCTATAGGAAATTTTTTTTAGAAGTTCATTATATTCATTTTTATATTTTTCCAGTTCCATTTTTCACCACCTTTTTTATTTATATCATACAAAATATATAATCATTGTCAATATATTCTTAAAAATTAAAAAAAAAGCATAAAATTTTTGTCATAGTTAAACCACAACAATAACAAAATAATAAAATTATAAAAAAATATAAAAAACTATTGTTTTTATTAGCAAAAATACACCACAAAATACAATATATTGTGTTTTTTCAAAAAATAAAAATAATATATATACAATATATATTGTTTTCAAATAAATTTTTTTCTTGACAGAAAATCATTTATACTATATATTGTGTA
>JAOAIN010000094.1 GCA_026414685.1 Candidatus Goldiibacteriota bacterium | reverse complement strand
ATATACATTGGACATTCTTTGAGAACTTTCTTAGCGAACATATTTAGCGAACATCATTTGCGAACGTTTTTTAAAACGTATTTATTATTATTGAAAATCATTTTAATTTATGTTAAAAGTGATATGTTTTGTATAAAAATTCTATATGGAAAGGTGAGAAAATGCCTGATAATAAAGACAAGAAAGAATATAAAATACATCTGCCACAGACCGATTTTCCCATGAAAGGTGATTTAGCAAAAAGAGAGCCGGATATTATTAAAAAATGGGAAGAGGATAATTTATATGGAACATTATTAAAAAAGAGACAGGGAAATCCAGTATATATACTTCATGATGGTCCACCTTATGCAAATGGCAATATCCATATGGGACATGTTTTGAATAAAGTTTTAAAAGATATAATTGTTAGGTTTAAATCATTTGAAGGATATCAAACTCCTTATATCCCTGGCTGGGATTGCCATGGCATGCCAATAGAACATAAAGTTATTGAAGAACTTGGTAGTAAATCAAAATCAATGTCAAAACTTGAAATAAGAAAACATTGTCATGATTATGCAATGAAATATGTTGACTTACAGAGAAATCAGTTTAAACGTCTCGGCATCATAGGTGACTGGAATAATCCGTATTTAACTCTTGACCCAGAATATGAAGTAAAAATGGTTGAGATTTTTTGGGAAATGTTTAAACGTGGTATGATTTACAAAGGGCTGCGTCCTGTTTATTGGTGTTTTAAATGCGAGACAGCACTTGCAGAAGCAGAAGTGGAATATAAAGACCATGAAACACCTTCCATATATGTAAGTTTTAAAATAAAGGACTCTTCAAAATCAAAAGTAAAATTACCTTCTGATACAAATATGGTTATATGGACTACAACCCCATGGACACTCCCTGCCAATGTTGCAATTGCCCTGCATCCTGATTTTGATTATGTTTTGATTGAAACAGAAAAAGGCAAATTTATTATTGTTGAATCACTATTAGAAGAATTTTCAAAAAAAACAAAGATTGTTAGTTATAACATAAAAGAAAAATACAAAGGTAAAGATTTAGAAGGTGTTATTTGCAGCCATCCTTTCATAGACAGAGATTCAGTTGTAATACTTGCGGATTATGTAACAATTGATACTGGAACAGGAGCAGTGCATATTGCTCCAGGACATGGCCATGAGGATTACCTTTCTGGTATTAAATATAATTTACCTATTTTAACTCCTGTTGATTCAAAAGGAAGATTTACAGAAGAATTTTCTTTATTTAAAGGAGAACATGTATTTGATGCAAATGAAAAGATAATAAAATTATTAAATGAAAAAGGAAATTTACTTGGTAAAGAAAAAGCCACTCATTCTTATCCACATTGCTGGCGTTGCAAAAACCCGATTATTTTTAGGGCAACTGACCAGTGGTTTATTTCTATGGAAAAGAATAATTTTAGAAACAAAGTTATTGAAGAAATAAAAAAGGTGAAATGGTGGAATGAATGGGGTCAAGATAGGATTACAAAAATGATAGAAGTAAGACCTGACTGGTGCATATCCAGACAGCGCTCATGGGGGGTGCCGATTTTTGTTTTTGAGTGTGAGCGTTGTGGTAAGGCTATTGTTAATGAAGAGACTATAAATAAGGTAAAAATAATAATAAAAAAAGAAGGCAGTGATGCGTGGTTTAAATATAAAACAGAAGAAATATTAGGAAGTGATTTTAAATGTCCTTTCTGCAGCTCAAATTCAATAAAAAAAGTAGAAGATATTTTTGATGTATGGTTTGATTCTGGCTCAAGCAGTATTGCTGTATGTGAAGGTAAATGGAAATTAAACTGGCCGGTTGATTTATATATAGAAGGTTCTGACCAGTATAGGGGCTGGTTTCAGACATCATTACTTGTAGCTGTTGGCAGCAGGGATAAATCTCCTTATAAAGAAGTGATAAGCCATGGCTGGGTGGTGGATGGTCAAGGTAGGGCTATGCATAAATCACTTGGCAATGTTGTTGACCCGCTTAAACTCATTGAAAAATCAGGTGGAGATTTACTACGGCTTTGGGTTGCATCCGAAGATTTTAAAGCAGACCAAGCCGTATCAGATGAAATAATGGAAAGAATAACTGATTCATATAGACGTATAAGAAATACATTCAGATTCATGCTTGGTAATTTATTTGATTTTAAGAAAGAAGAAATGGTTCCTTATGAAAAACTGTCAAAACTTGATAAATATATTTTACATAAAACACAGGAACTTATTAATAATTTAAAAAAGTATTATAACAATTTTGAATTTTATAAGGTATATAAGGATTTTACACAGTTTTGTTCTAAAGATTTATCGTCTTTTTATTTTGATGTGTTGAAAGACAGATTATACACATTTAGAAAAGATAGTTTAGAGAGGAAAAGTGCACAAACAGTCATTTATAAAATACTTATAAAACTTGTTAAAATTATTGCTCCAATTTTATGTTTTACAACAGATGAGGTTTGGCAGTTTATACCAGAGCATTTAAAAAACGAAAAACACATTCAGCTATGTCTCTGGGATGATCCTGAAGAAAAGATGCTTGATGCATCAGTTTTATCTGATTGGGAAATTTTACTGCAACTTCGCGAAATAGTTTTTAAAAAAATTGAAGAACAGCGAGATAAAAAAATAATAAAACATCCATATGAAGCATGGGTAACAATAAAATATAAATCAAAAAAACTTGATGAAATACTACAAAGATTTAAAGATGAAATGGAACAGATATTTATTGTTTCAAAAATAAATTATATAAAAGAGCAGATGACAGATGAACCATGGGATAAAAATATAGAGGTTACTGTTATAAAAGCACAATCAGAAAAGTGTGCAAGATGTTGGAGATATATAGAAACAGTTGGAAAAAATACTAACCATCCTGATATATGCGATAGATGCTTAAATAATCTTGAATAAAGGAAACCTATATGGCAAGTAATGCGCAGATAAGAAAAAAAAATTTAATATGGATAAGAGCAATATTAACTTTAATCATATTCTTACTAGGTATTTATAATATTTTTGATATCATAGAATTAAAAAAATATATATTTTTTTATTTTGTTGTTTTGTTGTTAAGCAATTTGATTTTTATGCTGCTACCTTTTAATTTTTTTGAAGGCACAAAAATACATTATATTGTTTTTATACTTGATATCATCTTTATCTCACTCGCTGCATATTGGCTAGCATATCTTGATTTTTTCTTTTTTATTTTACTTTTTGTAACCATATTCATGGCTGCTCTTGGCCAGTCAGTTGTTTTAAGTATTGTTATAGCATTTATTGTAAATTTTATTTATGTTTATTTTAAAATACAGACAGGGGGAGTTGGTTTTAATATTTTTTATGAGGAGAATATACTTTTAAATCTTCCTTTTATTTTTATTGTTGCTTTTTATGGAAGCTATCTTGCAGAAAAAGCACAGGAGGATTTGAAAGAAAAGGAAAAACTGGAAGCTGCCAATAAAGTTCTCTCTCAAAAGATAAAAGATATACAGGTGGAAAAGGAAAATATAATAGATTTTATTAATATTGTTTACAATAGTTTTCGTGAAGGTATAATAATCATTGATAACGATGGTTTGATACAATTTTTTAATTCAAAATGTGAAAATATATTTGGTGTCCATAGTTCAAAGGTTATAAATGTGAATTATACCGAACTTGAATTTTTAGGAGACCTGCAAAAGATATTATATGAAATACACAATAAAAAGCTACCTGCATTTGATAAAATAATAGAGATAAAAATAGGTGGTATCAAAAAAAATATTCTGGTCAATACAACCAGTATTAAAGATAAAAATGGCAATATTTATGGTTCTTTGTGTGTTTTGAGGCAAATCCTAACTGATTTAAAAGGAGAAAAATGAAAAAAACATTTATTTTAAGTTTGCTGACTGTGTTTGCGATTGACCAGATTTCAAAATATTTTATAAGAACAACAATGGAAGTTTTTGATAGTTTTATTGTAGTCAAAGATTTTTTTAGAATTACTTATATTGAAAATACAGGTATATCTTTTGGACTTTTCGGTGGTGCTGAAAATCCTTTAAAGAGATGGATTCTTGTAATTCTTGTTTCCATTGCTGCAATTTCAATAATTATATACTGGTTTTTAAATATGAAGAATTCATTTTTGTTTAATTTATCCTGCGGTTTCATTGTGGGTGGTGCTTTTGGAAATTTAACGGATAGAATTTTAAAAGGCAGTGTTACTGATTTTATAGAAGTTGGTTATAAAGAACTAACCTGGCCTGTATTCAATATGGCAGATACTTTTGTCACAATAGGGGTAATTTTATTTATTATTCATTATTTTTTCTATGAAAGGAAAGAGAATGCATCCGGTTCTATTTGAGATTGCAGGTCTTAAAATAACCACTTATGGATTGATGGTTGCAATTGCATTTTTGTCTTCTATTTATCTTTCTGCAGAACTTGCCACAAAATATGGTATAAAAAGAGATGTTATTTTTGATTTGGGATTTATAGTGATAATATGGGCAATTATTGGTGCCAGGATACTAT
>JAOAIN010000074.1 GCA_026414685.1 Candidatus Goldiibacteriota bacterium | reverse complement strand
TTTAAGCCATGGATATTTATCTTCTTCATAAACCCCCATAGGCCCACCCATAATTATAAGAAAATCAAATGAATCTACACTAGGTAATGTTTCATTTTTATAAATATTGATTATTTTATATTTAAATTTTTTATTTTTTATAATATCTAATATGTAATCTGGGGATTCAAAAAAAGCATGCTTTAAAATAACAACTTTCATTCTTTACCTCTTTTAATTTTCTTTTTAATACTTTAATAACTATTAAATATTATAAATCAAATTTTATAAATTTTAAAATTGAAAATAATCAATCTATCACTGACACCCAATTTCATCAATTTGACCATTACAATTATCATCTATTCCATTTGAACAAATTTCTTGTTTGCCTGGATGTATCTGTGCATTGTTATCATTACAATCACCATCTTGAATTGTTATATAAGGGAAATAAGGGGAACATAAACATTTACTTAAAGAATTTCCTCCATATCCATCACTGTCCAAATCTATATAATAATTATTACATCCTATTGCATTTTCTTCATCAACTATCATATTACAATTATCATCCTTATTATTACATGCTTCCTGTTTACCTGGATAGATTTGTGGATCCATATCATTACAATCTCCATTAAGAAGACTATATAGTGGTTGTGGTGATGATAAGCATGACCAATCATTTGTTACACCATAACCATCACCATCTAAATCCTTATAATAAATTACACAAGTTGGTGTTGATGTAATTGTAGAAGTATAGGTTGGTATCAACGTTGCGGTTGATGTTGGGGAGAAATTGTTGGAGATAGTGAGAGCATAATCCGAAGTTTTACATTTACAAGAATTTAAAACACTAAAGATAACTAAACATACTATAAAAAATAAAAAGATAATTTTTTTCATATTTACATTCCTTTTTAAAATAATTTATATATTCAATTTATAAAATTCTATTAAAAATTTTAAAATATATTTTAAAAAATTATAAAGGTAAAATAATTTTAAATGTTGTTCCTTTCGCCACCCCTTCTGATTCCGCCCAAATTTCTCCACCATGTAATTGAATTATACTTTTTGAGATGCTTAAACCAAGTCCAAGACCACCTGTTTTTCTAATTAGAGCATCTTCCGCCTGATAAAATTCATCAAAAATCCTATTTAAATTATATGATTCTATCCCACAACCATAGTCCTTAATATTTAATTGAATATAATTCTTATCATATGCAACATTATATTTAACAAATTCAGGCAACTTAATTTCTTGACCTTTTATTAAAGAATAACCAACTTCTATTTTGCTATTTTTATTTGAAAATTTTATTGCGTTATTTAATAAATTAATAATTACTTGACTTATTCTGTATTTATCTATTATTACATATAAATCTTTCTTTTGATGTTCTATGATAATTTGATTTTGCTCGGCTAAAAATTTTATATCACGTATTGCTTCGCTAATAACTTCTCCTATATTAACTTTCTCTTTATTTAATTGCAATACACCTTTTTCAATTCTTGATATATCAATTAAATCTTCAATTATCTTTTGTAATCTTAATGTATTATTTTTTATGATTTCTAAATATTCACGTTGATTTTCAGAAAATGATTGTGAGTTTTTCAAAAGAATTTCTATAAATCCTTTTATAGGTGTAATTGGTGTTCGCAATTCATGAGAAATTATTGATAAAAAATTTGATTTTAATTTATCTATTTCTTTTAATTTTATGTTGTCTTCTTTTATTTTTGCAAGTAATTGTAGATTTTCTTTATATTTTCTTCTTTCCTTTATTCCATATCCAATGTCCTTTGCCATCTCTTCTAATAACTCTAATTCATCAAAGTCAAATAAACTATAATCTATATTATCTATGTTTAAAATACCTATAACTTCATTTTCAATTTTTATTGGTATAAAACAAGAAATGGGGCTATCTTTTTTTAAAAATGGATTAAATAGTAATTCATATTTGTAAAAACTTTTGTCATTTAAAAAAATAGCTGTTTTGCCTGTTTTTATAGTCATATCAATTTTATTTTTTAAATATTCATTATCTAAAAAATTAGATTTTAAGTTATAATTATTATTATAATATGATGCTAATTTAAAATTATTATTTTCTTTAAAACCTATCCAAACATTTTTATAACCGCCATATTCAACAAGTAATTTACATATTTCATTCAAAAATTTATCTTCCTCTGTATTTCTTATTAGTATTTGATTACAATTTGATAATAAATTTAATATTCTTGTTCTTTTTTCAAGTTGCTTATTTATTTTAACTATATGCTTATTATAACAAAATATAACTATATATAATCCAATGCCAGTTATAATAACGTAAAGCGTTCCCTTTATAAATTGATAAAATGTTAAAATTTTTATGCTATCAGAAATAAGCATAACTATATAATCAGATAGAAATATCCATATCAATCCAAAAAAAACATATAAAAGTACGCCAGGTATTGGTTTGAAAATTTTCCTTATCATTTTATATCTTATATTTACTCCTTAATATGATAAATATAAAATATATATAATCTATTCAGAAATTTTTGTTTTTATCTCTTTTATTGTATCATAAATTGAAAAAAAACAATCAACTATCTCTGGGTCAAAATGTTTGCCACTATTTTGTTTTATATAATCTAAAACTTTATCTTCACTCCATGGTTCTTTATAAATTCTTTTTGAAGATAATGCATCATAAACATCGGCAAGTGCTACAATTCTAGCTGTGAGTGGGATTTCTGTCCCTTTTTTACCTTGTTTATTTTCTATAAAACTTATTTTTTCAATATCCTCTATTATACCTGGATAACCAGAGCCATCCCATTTTTCATGATGATTTAAAGCAATATCTGCAGCCATATTTTCTATCTCACTATCAGCATCTTTAAACAATCTATATCCATAAACTGTATGCATTTTCATTATTTTTAATTCATCATCTGTAAGTTTGTCGGGCTTTTTTAAAATTTCATCAGAGATTGCAATTTTGCCAGTATCATGTAACATTGCTGCTATTTTTAATTTATCATTAAATCTTCTTATTAATTCTTCTGGAAAACCACGTTGTTTTGCCCACTCGTGATATATTTCTATAGCATATGTTCCCATCCTGTTTACATGACCGCCTGTTTCTTTTGGATCTCTATATTCTACCATTTTAAGCATTTTTAAAATCATAGAACGTGTATTTTGTGCCTTTTCAATGGCAATTGCAGCATCATTTGCAAAATATGTTATATATAATTTATCTTTTTCAGTAAAAGGAATTATCTTGCCATCTTTATTTCTTGCATTTATTAATTGAATTACTCCTATGAGTTTATTACCTGTTGTTTTTAGTGGAACAGCAATTACTGATTTTGTCCTATAACCAGTCATTTCATCAAAACTTTTATTAAATCCACAATTACAATCTTCCTTTATATTATATACATCTTTCACCATAATAATTTTGGAATTTAAAGCACATGAGCCTGCTATGGATTCTTTATTTATTGGTATTGTTTTATCAAGATATTTGTATTTTGCTGCAGGATTATTTTTAAATAAAATTTCATTTTGAATATATCGTATTTTCAGAACTCCATCATCAAATAAAAAAATCGTTCCACCTTCTGCATTTGTGAATTTACGCAATTCAAATAAAATTTTATCAAGTAATATATCAATATCAGATATATTATGAATACTTTCTGAAATTGAAAGTAAATTTTCTATTGAATTTTTATCAAGTATTATATTTTGTTTCATATTTTAAAAATTTAATAAATATTTTTATCTATAAACCACACGGATTGACCATCCTGCGGTTTTATCATTGAAGCAGGATAAACCTTTCCACTTCTCTTTTCTTCAACAATATCTCTTATTATCTTTCCTTTACCTTCTCCGGATATAATAAACATAACATTCTTTGCGTTGTTTATAACTGGTAGTGTTATTGTAATCCTATCATGCAAAGTAATACGGGCGTGTGCTTTTACATGAGTTACCCACCGCTCCTTTTCATTTACTGCTTTATGCCCAGGAAAGAGTGATGCTGTATGTCCATCCCGCCCAACTCCGAGTATTATGAGATCAAAAATTGGCAATTTTTTATTAATATCTATAGCTCCGAGTTTTATAAATGCCTTTTTCATTATATTTTCATATAGTAAAGCTGCCTCTTCTGGTGGTGAGACTTCAGTTGGAATTCTGAATATATTTTCCTGTGGTATATCTATTTTACTTATCAATGTATCATACGCCATTTTATAATTTGATTCAGGATTTGTATGCGGCAGATACCTGTCATCTCCCCAAAAAATTAAAACTTTATTCCAATCTATTTTTGATTTTAACTCTTTTTCTGCAAGCATAGAATAAATAAGCCGAGGAGAATTGCCACCAGAAAGTGCAATTGTAAAAAAGCCTTGTGTATTTATTGTTTTTTCTGCAATCTCTGCAATAAAATTAGCAGCACTTATACTTAAAGTTTCTAAATCATTATATTCTTTTATTTGCATCTATAAATTCCATCCATTATCTTTTATAAAATTTATTATTTCTATTGGCCCTTCACTACCAGGTTCATAGATTTTAAGTGTTTTATTCTTTTCTTCAAGCGGACAATTATTCAATTTTTCAAGTAAAGGTTGCAAAATTTTCCATGAATATTCAACACCTTCTTTATCCCAAAAAATAGTGTGATCTCCATATAAACATTCAAGTATAACTGATTCATAATCTTCTATCATTTCATTACCAAATACATCTTTATAATTAAACTCCATATTAAAAGAGCCGGTGCATAATTTGGCGCCAGGTACTTTACCAACAAATCTTATTGATACACCTTGACTTGGCTTAATCTTAAAAGTAATTGCATTTTTATTATTTAAATTGTCGCCTTCACATAACAAACATTTTTTTTCTCTCTTGAAAACAACTGTTATACTTGTTTCATCAACATCCATTTTTTTACCTGCTAAAATATAAAAAGGCACATTCTTCCAATTTCTATTATTTATAAATAACCTTGTGAAAAAGAATGTCTCAATGCATGATTTTTCAAATTCTTTACTTCGCTGCCTATATCCATTATACTGTCCCAACAATATATTTTTATTTATTACATTTTTTTCAAAAGGTGCTATACTTTTAAATATCTTATTTTTCTGTTTCTGTATATTTTCTGCTGAAAAAGATTCAGGTTTTTCCATTGCAATGAGAGCCACAAGTTGTAAAATATGATTTTGAAAAATATCACGTAATAAACCAGTATTATCAAAATATTCTTGCCTTTCTTCCACTCCTTCTCTTTCTTTAAATTTTATGAATACATATTCTATATTTTTTTTGTTCCATAAATCATGAAACAATGTATTGGCAAATTTAAAAACTAAAATATTCTGAACAGTGCTTTTACCAAGGTAATGATCTATTCTAAAAATCTGATTATCATTTAAATTTCTTAAAATTACTTTATTTAATTCTTTGCAGCTTTCAAAATCTAATCCAAATGGTTTTTCAACCATTAAACGTTCAAAATAATTTTTATCTTTATCTTTTGTTATTAAACTACTTTTTATGAGTTTATAAATAATTGTCTCAAATAAAAAAGGTGGAGTAGCAAGATGATAAATAATATTACCACCTGTTTTATAACATTCAGTTAATTGTTTTAATCTACCTTTTATATTTTCATAGTAATAAGTATCTTCATAATTTCCATTTATATAATAAACATTTATACAAAAATCACCAATTAATCTATCTTCCACATTAGGAAATTTTGATTTTATTGAGTTTTCTATTCTATTCCTAAATGAACTATCATCATAATTACTTCTTCCAGTTCCTACTATAAAAAAATTATTTTTTATTATTCCTTTTTTATATAGCCCAAATAGACTAGGAAAAAGCTTATTATATGCAAGGTGTCCAGATGCACCAAAAACAACAATACCAAATGATGGGGGCTTTAAAATTTCACACCTATAATAATCTGTAATTGATAAATTATTTTTCATAAAATATAATTTTTTATTTATTTTTTACAGAGTGGCCACCAAATTTGTTGCGTAACATTGCAAGTATTTTTCCCTGAAAATTTTCATAATCTCTTGACGAAAATCTACGATACAAAGATGCTGTAATAACATCAAAAGGGACTTCTTTATCAATTGCTTCTTTTACAGTCCATCTTGTCTCACCAGAATCATCAACATATCCTTTTATCTTATATAGATTTCTATCTTTAAATACATCTTCAAGCAATTCAAGTAGCCATGAACGTATAACACTCCCATTATTCCATAATCTAGCTATATTTTTAAGATTTAAATCTTTACCATACATAGATTTTTTTAATAAATCAAAACCTTCTGCATATGCTTGCATCATTGCATATTCTATGGCATTATGAACCATTTTTACAAAATGTCCTGAGCCAGTTTTTCCACAATACATATAACCATCTTTTGCACATAATGTTTTTAATATTGGTTCTATATATTTAAATAATTTTTTTACTCCCCCAACCATAATGCAATATCCATTTTTAAGTCCCCAGATGCCACCTGATACACCCGCATCCATATAATTTATTTTATATGATGATAATAATTTCTCTCGCTCTAAATCATCTTTATAATATCCATTACTGCCATCTATCAATATATCTCCAGGTGATAAAATATAAATAAATTTTTCTATATGTTCTTCGGTAACAACACCTGCTGGTAACATAAGCCATATTATCCTGGGTGTCTTTAATTTATTTACAATATCATTTAAATCTTTAGCTCCTATCGCACCTTCTTTAATAAGTTTTTTTACTTTTTCTTGAGTTCTATTATAAACAATAACATCATGCCGTCCTTTTAATAATCTTCTAGCCATATTAAATCCCATTCTTCCAAGTCCAACAATTGCAAGTTTCATTTATACCACCTATCTCTTCAAAATTTCATAAATTTTATTTAAGATATTTTCAGTTGTAAAACCATAATTTTCATATACATCCTTATAATTACCTGAAGCTCCAAATTTATTAACACCAAAAACTTCCCCATCTTTTGCAAGATGATACCAAAAATAAGGGGAGCCGCATTCTATAATTAAACGTTTTCTTATATTATCAGGTAAAATAAAATTTTTATATTCATTATCCTGTAAATTAAAAATTTCATAAGAAGGCATAGAAATGATTCTTGATTTTATTCCTTTCTCTTTTAAAATCGGATAAACAGATAAAGCAAGATGGACTTCTGATCCTGTCGCAATTATTATTATATCTGGATTATCATCTGTCTCCAAAATATAAGCGCCTCTTAAAACGCCTTCAAAGATTTTATATTTTTTGTAATCTAAAACAGGGACTTCCTGTCTTGTAAGTATAATACAAACAGGTCTTTTATTTGTAATTGCTAAGTACCATGCAGCAACTGTTTCATTTGCATCTGCTGGTCTTATAACTGTAAGTCCTGGAATCATACGAAGAGATGATAATTGTTCAACTGGTTGATGTGTTGGACCATCTTCACCTACTGCTATTGAGTCATGCGTAAAAACAAATATAGAGTGTGTCTGCATAATAGCAGAAAGCCGAATTGCAGGTCTCATATAGTCAGAAAAAGCAAGAAATGTAGCACAATAAGGAATTATACCACCATGAAGAGCTATGCCATTTGTAATCGCTCCCATGGCATGTTCTCTGACACCATAGTGTATATTTCTTGCACATGACTTTGATATGCCTAAACTACCAAAACCTTCTAAATATGTTTTAGTAGATGGCGCTAAATCTGCTGAGCCACCCATGAATTCTGTAAAATATTTTTCTATTAAGTTCATGGTTTTACCCGATGCAAATCTTGTTGCTATTTTTTTTACTTCGTCTTTTTCAAAAAATTTTAAATTATTCAATAATTCTTTATTTATATTACCATTTATATATTTTTCAAGTAAATCCGCTTCAGATGGGTATTGCTCTTTATAACTCATAAAAAGCTTATTCCATTCTTCATTTTCTTTTTTCCACTTTGCTTTTAAATTATTAAAATATTTATAAACTTCCTCTGGAATATAAAAAAATTTATCAACTGGAAATTTAAAAAATTCTTTTGTCTTTTTCAAGGCTTCTTCACCGAGTGGTTCTCCATGAACTGATGCAGTATCCTGTTTCGGAGAACCGTATCCAATATGAGTACGTATTATTATAAGAGAAGGTTTATTTTTTTCTTTTTTAGCATTTTCTATTGCATTATAAATTGCATCTGTATCATTACCATCTACAACATATTGAGTATGCCATCCATAAGCATCAAAACGTTCTCTTACATTTTCTGTAAATGCAAGTGTTTTATTACCTTCTATAGTGATATCATTATCATCATACAAATAAATGAGTTTACCTAGTTTTAATGTACCTGCAAGTGATGCTGCTTCTGAAGTTATTCCTTCCATTAAATCACCATCAGATACAATTGCATAAGTATAATGATCTATAATTTTAAAATTTTCTTTATTAAAACAATCAGATAAAGCTTTTTCTGCAATTGCCATACCAACACCCATTGCAAAACCCTGACCTAAAGGACCTGTTGTTGCTTCTACTCCAGGGGTAACACCATATTCAGGATGACCTGGTGTCTTACTTTTAAATTTTCTAAAACTTTTTAAATCTTCTATAGTTAATCCATAACCACATAAATGAAGCAAAGAATAAAGTAAAGCGCATCCATGACCTGCTGATAATATAAATCTATCTCTATCAAACCATTTTGGATTTTCTGGATTGTGTTTCAGGAACTTTGCAAATAAAGTAAAAGCCATAGGCGCTGCACCGAGTGGCATACCAGGATGTCCGGATTTTGCATTTTCAACCATATCTGACGCAAGAATGCGGATTGTATTAATGGATAATTGTTCTATTTCCTTCATTTACTTTTTATTTACAGGACATGTATTTATACCAAGTAAAACATATAATCCACAAAAACCTGTGATACCTGTCAGTAACAAAATACCACCAGCAACCCATAAAACAATAGAAATGATTCCTTTTACAAAAAATCCACCAGCAATCAATCCAATACCTAAAATAGACCTTACAATTCTGTCAATTGGACCTTCATTAACTTTAAACATAAAACACCTCCTTTTACTTTTTATGTTCTACTTTTTGATTTAATCGTTCATTAAATACATCCATTGAATAAATATGTTCCACAGTTATTCTTTCCGGTCTTTGTTTTTCTATTGCTACTTGATAATCATTTAAAAGTCCGTTATTTTCTTTTTCTGATTTTTTACCTACAATTATTAAAGTTATTACATTAAAATCTTGCGGTATTTGTAATATTTCTTTAACCTTTTCAGGTGAATAACCAGCTATTGGATGTGCAACAAGGTTAAGTTCTGTTGCTCTTAAAATCATAGCAGATACAGCAAGCCCAGTGTCAAAAAGATAATATTCTCTGTCTTTAATAATACAATCAAATTCTTTTTTTGTAATAACTACTATTATCATAGATGCAGCATAAGTCCATTCATTGCCTTTATTCATTGCTTGTTTCATTTGTTCTAATTTTTCATTACTTTTAACAAAAATAAATCGCCAGGGCTGATTATTAAAACATGATGGAGAAAGTTGTGCTGCGCGTACAAGTTCATTGATTAAATCATCTGTGATTTCTACTTTTTCAAGGCACCTGTACGCGCGCCTTTTTTCTATTGCTTCTTTTACATCCATTTATTTATTTTTACCTTCCTGTTTTGTTACTGTTATTTCTTTTTTCTTGTCCCCACCTTTGTTACACTCAGCCCAAAATGATAATTTATCTCCTTCCTTTAATCCAGGTATCAAATAAATAACTTTTTGTTTTTCATTATCAACCTGAGTTGTAGCGTCCTGTCTTATTACTTTTTTACCATTTACATAAAGCTCCATTTCGTAAATAAAATGATCTTGTGTAGATCTTACTTTATGCAACACTTCAACATATACCTCAAATTTGTTTAAATCATACGTTATTTTAATTTCTGATGGTGGGTGCGCAATAATCATAAAAGGCAAAACAAACACAAACAATAATAAAGTTATCTTTTTCATAAAAACCCCCGTATCAGATATCAAGTAAATTGCTCAATTCTACTACATGTTCCTGCTCATCTATTATTATATGCCTTATTTCATGTTCTAATGTTTCAAATTGATATTGAAATTCTTGTTTGTTATCAACTACTTTTTTATATATTTGTTTATAAAAATCAATTGCATCTTTTTCACCTTTTAAATTAACTTGAAGAATTTCTTTAATATCATTTGCATTATATGTCTTTTCAAGATTCATTGATACTTCGCCATCAAGATAATTACAAACAAGATTTCTAAACATCTCTTCGTGTTTTAACTCATCTCCTGCAATTTCTTTTAATCTCTCAACTATGGGTTCTGAATTTAATCCTTTTACTTTTTCTGCATGAGCAAGATATTGAATCCTTGCAGCATATTCAAGTTCTACTG
Source organism: Candidatus Goldiibacteriota bacterium (assembly GCA_026414685.1). Classification (GTDB taxonomy): domain Bacteria; phylum Oederibacteriota; class PGYV01; order PGYV01; family DSYL01; genus DSYL01. Next base: position 860 of record JAOAIN010000074.1, on the reverse strand, counting down.
CTCTATTTAGCATATCTATTAACTCTTTTTTTACATCAGCCATCTTAATTTACCTCCTTTTTATTTTTTTTCTTTTAAAGGTTCTCCGCAGCAAATTAAATCACATGGTTCAACACAACCACATATAGTATCCACCGTCACTACAATGCCGCATTTTTCACAATAAAGTTTTTTTCCTTTTTTACTCGCATTTGACTTTTTTGTTTTTGTTGTTTTTTTCTTCATAATTTTACACCTCCTTTCTTAATATAATCTATTATTTCATCAAAATTTGGTAATTTTTTAATTGGATAAACCTTTTTTAAAATTATATTTTTGTTTTCGTCAAGCAAAATATTTGCCCTTTGAGAAAAACCAAATTTTTCTAAAAATATATCAAATTTTTTTGCCAATTCACCATGCGGCCAAAAATCACATAATAGTTGTAGTTTTTTTATTTTTAACACTTTTGCCCATTCTTTTTTACTTGGTTCTGTATCAACGCTTACTCCAAAAGATATAGTATTTAATTTTAAAAAACTGTCATATCTTTTTTCAAGTATTTTCATCTGTTTTGCACAAATAGATGTCCAAGCAAGTGGATGAAATGAAAGCAAAATTTTTTTGTTTTTTATCTCAAATATATTTATTTCTTCACCATTATGAGATTTTATCACCATTTTTCCTCCTTTTTATAAATTAGTTTTTTAATAGTTATTTAATTTAAAAACTTGTACTCGGTTATTACCAGAATCCAAAACATAAGCTTTTTTTCCAGTAGCATTAAAATAAATATCTGTAGGATTATTAAATTGGCTGTCTGATGAACCTTGAGAACCCCATTTAAATATAAAATTTCCGTTATAATCAAATATTTGAAT
>JAOAIN010000041.1 GCA_026414685.1 Candidatus Goldiibacteriota bacterium | reverse complement strand
AGATATTTATTATTTTCATCATGGTGATTTTGGAGAACAGGATAGATACCTGCATGGAGCAGTTGATGTTATGTATAAATTAAAGAAACAGGGAAAAATCAGAGCAATTGGATTTTCTGCTTATTCACAGAATGATTTTTTACGACTTACAGATGAGATAAATCCGGATGTTTTACAAAGTTGGGCTAATATTTTTGATACACAGTTTATTGATAAAGAGTCAAAGGTTGCCAAGATGATGAAAGAAAAAAATATAACTTTTGTTGCTTTTTCTCCCCTTGCAAAAGGACTTTTGCTTGGTAAATATTCTTCTAAAAATCCACCTAAATTTCCAAATGGGGATCACAGAAGAAATGATGAGAAGTTTCAAAGAGAATTTTTAGAAGAGATTGAACCCAAAATAGAAAAATTAAAACAACGATTCGGTAGATTATCACGAGACCTTGCAAGAGTCGCATTACAGTATATTTTAAGCTTTGATTGTGTCTCCTGCGTTATTCCAGGTTTTCGTAATAAGGATCAGGTAGAGATAAATCTATGGGGATGGGATAAGAAACTAACAGAAGATGATATAATATATATAAAAGAGGTATTTAAATAAAAATATTGTCAATTGCCAAATCTCGTTTGCCTTATTGAAAGAAAAAACAATGGAGTTTAATTATGTACGATATAGCAATCATCGGTTCTGGACCTGCGGGTTATACCGCTGCACTGGAATCTATCAAACGAAAATATAAAGTTATACTTATTGAAAAAGATTTAAAGAATTTTGGAGGAACATGTTTAAATGAGGGATGCATACCACTAAAAGGTATCCTTTATTATTCCACATATATAAAAGATTATAATGAAATAATAAAAATTGTTTTTGATAAGGTGGAAAATATAAAAAAAGGACTTTTATCAAGGTTAAAAAATGAAGGTATTGAAATATTAGAAGGAAAAGCAGAATTAATTTCAAAAAATGAAATAAAATGTGAAGAAAGGATAATTAATGCAAAAAAGATTATAATAGCAACAGGATCAAAACAAAAACAAATTTTTCATCAAAAAAATGTTTTTAATACAAAAAAAATATATAAACTGGAAAAAATTCCAACATCTGTTCTTATCATCGGTGGTGGGGCAATAGGTTGTGAATATGCTACTTTTTTTAAAAAGTTAGGAGTAGATGTTACGATTGTTGAAATACTTACTTCTCTTTTGTATGGTGAAGATGAAGAAATAATAAAAGCTCTTGAAAAAGAATTTAAAAAGAAAAATATAAAAATTTATACGAACAGTAAAATTATTGATATTAAAGAAAATAATGAAGTTAAAATTCAAACACAGCAAGATATAGTCACTGAAAGATACGATAATATTTTTGAAGCAACTGGTAGAACTGCATTTATTGATGGATTAAATCTTGATTTGGTTGGTATTGAAAAGACACAAAAAGGTTTTATAAATGTCAATTGTTCAATGAGAACAAATATACCTAATATTTATGCAATAGGTGACTGTATTGATACTCCGATGCTTGCATATACCGCTTATGCAGAAGCAGAAGTAGCTGTAAAACACATAGCTGATGAGAATCCTGAACCATTAAATTATGATTTTATACCAAAAATTGTATTTTCATCACCACAAATAGGAAGTGTTGGTTTTAATGAAGTAAAAGCACAGATGCATAAAATAGATTACAGGGTTTATAAATATTTTTTCAAAGCAAATGGAAAAGCAGTTGTGGAAGGAAAGGATACAGGTTTTGTTAAATTGATAGAAGATAAAGAAGAACAAAGGATAATAGGTGGATTTGTTATAGGAGATGAAATTATTGATATTGTAAATGAATTATCAGTGATTATAAATAATAAAATAAAAACAGAAGATATAAAAAAATCAATACATGTTCATCCATCATATTCTGAGATAATTGTAGAAGCTTTAAAATATGGATTTTAAAGAAAAAATTGAATTTATTTGTGATTCAATGTTTGGAAAACTTGCAAAATGGCTCAGAATGTCTGGTTATTTTACTATTTATTTAAAAAGCATTGAACGCGAAAATTTTATTAAAAACATAAATATAAATCTTTTAGGAAATAAAATTTTAATAACAAAAGATAGTAAAATATTGAATTTAAACCCTCAGATTTTTTTTCTTGATAAAATTTATGTGGAAGAACAATTTGAAATTATAAAAGAAAAATTTAAACTGTCTTTTAAAGATGCATTTACAATATGCATGGAATGTAATTATCAATTAAAACCAGCGAATAAAGAAGAAAATAAAGAAAAAATACCCGAATATGTTTATAAAAATTTTAATGAATTTAATATGTGTGAGAAATGTGGACGTATCTACTGGCAGGGCAGCCATTATAAAGAAATGAAAAAAAAAGTTGAAAATTGAAAATTGAAAATTTGTTCTAATTCCAATAAAATGAGATATTAATTTTTGCAAAACTTATTAAAAATTGTAGCGGTGTAATTGAGATTTGTAGATTTATAAATTTATTTTATTTTACAAGTTTAAGCATCTCCATCTTGTCTATCCATTCTTTCGCTAAAGAGTAATTTGGATCGTATTCCAATACCTTTTTTAATTCTTCATAAGATTCTTTATATTTACCCATCCTGAAATATGTGGCGCCTAAGTTATATCTTGCTTCTACTGATTGTGGTTTTATTTCGAGAACTTTTAAATACATCTCCCGCGCCTTTTCTAAATTTCCTTCATTATAATATATATTTGCTTTATTATTTATTGCTCCAGTAAATTTTGGATTAAGTTCAAGAACTTTATCATATTCTATTATTGCTTTATCAAACATTTTATTATTCATATAAACATTTCCTACATTATAATGTGCTTCAATAAAATTAGGAAACATTAAAAGTCCTTTATTATAAAATTCAATGGCTTTATCAATATTGCCCATTGAATTATACGCATTACCATTGTAAAGAAGAAGTTCAATAATATCTGTCCCCCGCGGATTTGATGCAAGTCCTTTTTCAAATAACATATTTGCTTCTTTATATTTACCTTCCATAAATAATTTTTGTCCATTTTTTATACAAATATTAGCAATGAATGTATTTATCTGTAATGGAATAAAAATAAAAACAAACAATAAAGATATTATCAAAACTGGCTTAAATGATAATTTAATATTAATATTTTTCTTCTGTTCAAGAATGGAAAAGATGGAAAAGATTATATATATAACAACCAGGGTCTGCATAACACGCCAGGGAAAATTTAAAAGAGCATTAACTGCAAAAGCAACAATTGCACCAGATATACCGAGTAAAATATTTTTATTTAAAAAAATTTCATCTTTTAATATTTTTCCAAGTGGCATAATAAAAGCAGAAAATAATAACCATAAAAAAATACCAAGACCTATAAAACCCATCTCAGAAAGTGTTTGCAGGTAATCATTATGTGTAAATAATTCAACATGGGGTTCTACCTTTTTTGCAATGGGTGGATATACTTTTTCCCATCTGTCTAGAACTTTTCTTTGGTAAAAAGATGTATTTAAAGAAAACCCACCTATACCAACTCCTAATAATGGATGATGTTTTGCCATATGTAGAGCTGATTCCCAGTAAAAAAGACGGACAGCAACAGAATCACTGGTAATATCAAAGCCTGATTTTATTCTTGATTTTATTGTCTGTGCATTTTTGTTTATTGGGTTAGGAAAAGAAAATATTATTATTAGAAAAAGCACAAAACATAGAATTGTGAGAAAAAAATACCTGTTTTTACCGAAAAATTTAATTCCATATATGAGCCAGATCATGAAAAAGAGATAAAATAAAGAAGCAAAAAATCCCATCCATGCTCCTCTGCCGTGAGCAACAATTATGAGAAAGAACATAAAAATAAGTAGCAATAGCAGAAAAAATTTATTCAATGGTTTTATCGGTGAAATCAAAAGCATGATTATTAATGGAATTAAAATTGAAAATTGTGCGGACATATAATCTGGGTTACCCATTGTGGAATAAACCCTACCTGCACCAAAAGAAATCCATTTTATAAAATCAATACCAAAATATTGCAACATTCCATAGCAAGAAACAATGAAATGGGATAATAACAGAAAAAATATTATTTTATCCAATTTTTCTTTTGAAAAATAATTTAAAACCAGAAAATATAAAATAGTACAGAATAAAATAAGTTTGAAAAACTGCCAGTGTAATGGAAAGGCATTTTTATTTATAATAACGCCATTAAGCATGGATAGAAAAGCAATTATTAAAAATATGAAAATAGGTAAAGAGAATTGTGTAAAATTAAATTCTTTTTTTTCATCAAGGGATTTTTTGATAAATAAAGTTACAAGAGAAAGAGAAATAAAAAAATAAAATGCGGTTGATTTTGGTAATTCAAAGGCTTCATTTGCAGGTAGCCAGAAGGCAAGCGGTACAATAAAAATAGATGTTAATAAAAATAACTCTGTTGATTTATTAAGGATTTTTTTTATTTTTGCCATAGAAAAATAATAACATAATTAAGAATTAAAGAGAACTAAAATTTAAGAAAGCGTTCAAAAATAGTTCTAAAAATAGTAAATACTATTTAAAAAAATTTTCAAAGATTATTAAAATTTATTTTATATAACTCCAATGCGACAATTGTCAAACGACTAGCGACAATTGTAATTTACCAATCTTTTTTCTCACCACTGCCGCCTTTTTGTCTTTTTGGTTCTGCAAATGGATTTCTCATCCGTTCTTCCATATATCTCATTATTTCATCTGGAGTCATATTGAAAAAATCCGGAAAATCATCATCATAATTTTTCTGTCTCTTCTGACTTCCAAAATATTGTCTTAATTGTTGTTCTTGTCTTTTTTTCATATTTAGAAGTGCTTGCACCTCATCATCAGTCATACCGGATGATTTCTGCTTAAAGCTATTTTGTTGTGAATTATTATTTTGTGCCTGTTGTTGCTGTATTTGTTTATTTTGTTGATTTTGCTTATCCTGCTGATTTTGATTGCTTTGGTTATTATTCTGCGCTTGCTGATTTTGGTTATTTTTTTGGTTTGGATTATTGCATTGTGATTGTTCCTGTTGTTTTTTTAATTTTTCTTCTGTAACTTTTATATTATGTAGTACATCTTCATCTTTATTATTTAATTCATATGCTTTTTTATATAATTCAAGTGCTTTACTAAAATCCCCCATTCTGTAATATGCATTTCCTGCATTATAATAACCTTCATAATAATCACTATTTTTTTGAATAAAATCATTATATTTTTTTAAGGCATCTTGGTATTTACCTTGTAAATATAATTCATTCCCTTCTTTAAAAGAATTTTTTGCATGTATATTATATATTACAATAAACAAAATAAATATTATTATAAATTTTTTCATATTTTTATCACCTCAGTTGTTTAATTATATTTAATTAGATTTAAAAAGTCAAAAATTTTAATGTTTGATCTATAAATTATGATGCCATTATAATATCATAAGTTCCAAACTTTTTTATATTATTATAGGATATTATTCATATTTAAAGAACATATTTAGCAACCATAAAAAACCAATTGACTTTTTAATGTTATGTGCTACGATTTTATTAAATCGTAACACAATAAAAGGATAGAAATGAAAAGTAAAAAAATTGTAAGTTTGATAGCATTTATAATATCGTTATTTATGCATGGTTTAATTTTTTCTGTCCCTGCGTATATTTATTATATTAAATATTTAAAATCCGATAAAGTAATATTGCAAAATTTTGAGCCAATTCATACAGTTGATGCAGAATTACTACCAGATATTAAATTGATAGGTAATAAATCAATAATCAAAAAAAATTCCGCAGAGAAAAAAGAAAAGGTAAAAAATCAGATGATTGGGATTTCTGAAAATAATTCATATACGAGTCAGGAAGGTGTAATAACAGATAGTGAAATGCTTATAATATATGATTATATAAAGAGAAAAATTCAGGAAAATAAAAAATATCCTTATCAAGCAAGAAAAGAAAATATAGAAGGTGTTGTTGAAATACAATTTTCAATTAGTGGTGACGGGATGTTAAAAAATATTAATATAATTAAGAGTTCTGGTTTTACTATACTTGATGAAGAAGCCATTGCAACAATAAAACGTGCAGCTCCATATCCAGAGATAAAAAATAGATTAAATATTAATAATCTTCAGTTGCAGGTGAAGTTGATATATAAAATTGAATAAATTTTTTATAAGTATGTTCGTAAAGGATATACTTTAAACATGTTCGTTAATCATGTTTGCTAAATATGCAAGGGCAAAATATTTTTTACATTTTTATTGAACATTTTCAACGAACATTAGTAGCGAACATCTGTAAAAAACAATTAAAAGGAGGTTTGTATGAAAAAATTTTTATTATTTTTGTTTTTGTTTATACCTTTTTTATGTTTTTCAATTGTATATGATCTGGGTAACATAGTTATCAGTGAGAGCGATTATATTATTGGTATTTCAGATTTTGGTAAGTCAGTTGTTTCTTTTTCGGGAAAAATGATAGAATTAAATAGCAGTAACAATGTTGTAGATATTTTAGATGATGTTCCGGGAA
>JAOAIN010000036.1 GCA_026414685.1 Candidatus Goldiibacteriota bacterium | reverse complement strand
ATAAATTAATAAATCTAATTAGTAAATTGCTTTTACTTTACTATATTAAATTAATTTAATTATTTCAAATTACTATTTTTTAACATTTTTTTAAAAATTATAACATCTTTTTTCGTATCTATCCCTATGGAATTTGATTTTGCTATAAGCACTTTTATTTTACACCCATTTTCAAGAATACGCAACTGTTCTAATTTTTCTATATTTTCATATTTGCTTTCAAAACTATTCCACATATCAAGAATACCTTTTCTAAATACATATAAACCTTTATGTTTCAATAATAAACTCTTTTTTGAATATTTATTATTATCTCTTGCAAAAGGTATCGGAGCTCGCGAAAAATAAAGAGCATACAAAGAATTTGAAACAACAACCTTCACAACAGATGGGTCATAAATTTCATCTATACATTTTATAGGCGATGCAAGGGTTACAACATCACAATGATTATCTTCCTGTATCATCTTTACTGCCTTATCAATCAAATACGGTTCAAGTAGTGGCTCATCACCCTGAATATTCACAATAATATCATTTGAATTAAGTTTTAATTTTTGTATTGCTTCACATATTCGCTCTGTCCCAGATTTACATCTAACAGATGTCATCAAAACATTTCCACCTACTTTTTCAATGATCTTTTTGATTTTATTGTTATCAGTCGCTACATATACTTTTTTTAATGTTTTACATTTCAATGAATTAAGATATACATATTCTATAATGGTTTTGCCTTTTATTTTTATAAGCATCTTTTCAGGGAGTCGTGTTGATTTAAGTCGCGCTGGTATTATACCTATTATGTTCATAAAACCTCAACTTTTATTGTTCACTAAGAATGTTCTCTACTGATGTTCGTTACTAATGTTCGCTAATAATGTAAAAATATTTTAACCAAACACTCTTTACGAATATATTTAGCAAAAATTTTTATAATCATTCAAAATTTTATTTATTATATTCGTTGTTGACTGGCCTTCAATATATTTGATATTTTTTACTTTTCCACCATAAGATTTTACAATATCAGCACCAATTATCTTATCAATAGGCCAGTCTCCACCTTTAACAAGGACATCAGGTTTTAAATCCTTTATAATATTATAAGGATCGTCTTCATAAAATACCGTAACAATATCAACCATGGAAAGAGCAGCCATTATCTCAGCTCTTTCACTTTGCGGAACAATAGGTCTTTTTTCACCTTTCAATCTTTTTACAGACGAATCACTGTTTAATGCAAGGACAAGCACATCTCCTAACTTTTTAGCAGCGTTTAAAAGTTTTATATGACCCGCATGAATTATATCAAAACATCCATTGGTAAAAACAATCTTTTTCCCTTTGTTTTTTAACTTTTTTATTTCTTTTATTAATTTTTTTCTATTCAAAATTATTTTAGATTTCATTTTTAATTGCATCCATTAATTCTTGTGGATTAACTGTTGCAACACCAACTTCAGCAACCACAATACCTGCTGCAATATTTGAAAGAATTGCTGCTTCTTTAAAAGTAGCGCCGCAAGTTAAAGCAATAGTAGCAACAGATATAACAGTATCTCCAGCTCCAGTTACATCATATACCTCTCTTGCATGAGTTGGAATGGTTGTGAGATTATGACCATCATAAAGAGACATACCTTCTTCTCCACGTGTTATCAAAATTGCTTCTGCATTTATTAAATTCTTTAATTCTCTGGCGGCATGCAATATATCTCTTTCATTTTCAATTATGATGCTTGTAGCCTCAGATGCTTCTTTTTTATTTGGAGAGATAAGTGTAACATTTCTGAAAAATTTTAAATTCCTGGGTTTTGGATCCACGGTAATTATTTTTCCACGCATCACATTTATAATCTCATGAACAGAACTCAATGTAAATATGCCTTTATTATAATCAGAGAGAATAACAGCATCTATTTTTTCTTTTAATTTTTTTAATTTATTAATAATCTTATTCAATATTGATTCTTTCACCGGGACACTCTTTTCTTTATCAATACGTACAACCTGCTGCTGATGTGCAATCACACGGGTTTTTATTGTTGTGGGTCTTTCGGGATCTAAAATTATTGAACTGCAATCCACTTTATTTTTTTTTAAATATGTGATTAACTCATGACCAGATGCATCTTTTCCTACAACTCCAGCACAATAAACTTTAGCGCCTAAGTCAATCAAATTTAAAACAACATTGGCCGCACCACCTGGCTTTGTTTCTTCTTTTGATACATGGACAATAGGTATCGGTGCTTCAGGAGATATTCTGGTAACATTTCCCCAGATATACTTATCCAGCATTAAATCACCAACAACAAGTATTCTCTTATTTTTAAATCCACTGATTATCTTTTTTAATTTTGTTTTTGATACTTTATACATCAATAACACCTGATAATTTTTTTTCTATTGCATCACATATTAGATGGATAAACACAACATGAGCTTGCTGCACATACATTGTTTCTTTTGCTTTTGCATC
>JAOAIN010000254.1 GCA_026414685.1 Candidatus Goldiibacteriota bacterium | reverse complement strand
TCCTGTAATTCTTTAAAACTTATAAACCTACGAATCAAATTATCTCCAATTTCTTTATTATAATAATCAGTATATGTGAAACTTAATTTTTCAGATTCAAAATCAACAGAATCAAACTTTTCCTGTAACATTTCTTTTGCCCTTACATATATCTCTTCTTCTTTATATATAAACGCTACTACTAATTTTTCAGGAAGTGGTTTTTTTATCTCTCCCAATTTTATAACCTCTTTTCATAAAAAATGTGATTATACCGTAAATAAAAAGTAAAACGCCGCAGATTAAAATAATGTATTCTTCTTTAATAATTTTTGCAATAACACCGGTTAAAGAAGTTGCTGCGGCAACGCCTGCTCCGCGCAGAATATAATAAGTGGAAAAAATCCTGCCACGAATAGAAGAATCTGTATTTTTCTGAATTTCCGTTTCTGCAATTGACAGTATCATTATTCCTATTATGCCACCTAAAATAGAAATTAACAACAAATAATAAAAATCCCGCCAGAAATATATTGAAATGATCAAAATACCCAAAACTGGATAAAATAAACGAATCAGTTCCTGCTCTTTAAAAAATTTCAATATGTATTTAACTAGCAAAACGCCAAGAACAATACCCACTCCTAAAAAACCCTGAACAAAACCTAAAGCTTTTATCTCTTTTATTTTTAATCCTGTTTCATTTATTATTATTAATAAATAATTTCCAGTTAGAGAAACATATATAAATCCAAGGGCGACTAAAATAAAAAATATGCGTCGCACAACAAATAAAATTTTTTCTGTTGAAAACAGATACTTTAAACCTATAAGAAATTCATCTTTAAATTCATAAAAATTAATTTTTCCAGAAAATTTAACTTTTTCATTCTCTCTTATAAAAAATAAAATAAGAAAAACAAAAATATAAATAAAAAAATTAATTAAAAAACTATCTTTATAACCAAGTTCAGAAATAATTATACCTGCAAATGCATAGGTTATTATCTGTATTAAAATAATAAAAGATGCAGAAAAAGAATTGGCATCAAGTAAATCCTGCTCATCAACGAGATGAGGTATTAAAGATGATCGGGATGGTATGAGTAATTGCGAAAGTAAAGATTTTATAAAAATTAAAAAATAAATAAAAGGCGCTCTGCTTTTTTCTATAAATAAATAAATTAAAATTATGCAGACACTTATAAAAAAGGATGAAAAAATCAAAACATTTTTCTTTTTAAATCTATCAATTATAACACCAGCAAAAGGACCAAATAATACTATCGGCAACCCTATCCAGAACATCAAAATAGACATATTGGCAGAAGACGAACCATTTTCTTTCATGGTCATAACCCACGCGATCAATGTCATTAAAAGAAAACTGTCTCCGAGTTGTTCTAATCCCTGAACAATAAAAAATTTAACAAAATTATGATTTTTAAATATTCTTTTCATCTTTTTTTAAAACCTTATTTAAAAATAAATTTATTTTTTCTGCTATCACTTCCGGTTTCATACCAGTTGTATCTATCCACATTGCTTCTTTATATCTTTTAAACCATGTTTCCTGACGCTTTGCATAGTTTCTCGTATTTTTCTTTATGCGCTCAATAGCATCTTTTTTAGAAATTCTCCCTTCAATATATTCTACCATCTCTTTATATCCAATTGCTTGCATAGAATTTAAATCCTTATTATAACCTTTATTTAATAATTCTCGCACCTCATACTCAAGACCTGCTTTTATCATTTCATCAACCCTTTTATTTATTCGTTCATACAATTGTTTTCTTTTCATTGTTAATACAAAAAAATAATATTTATCCTTATATATTGTTTCTTTTGTTCTTTTTTTAATTTCAGATAATTTCATGTTATTTGATTTTATTATTTCAATAGCCCTTAAAACACGCCTACTATTTTTTGTATCAATTTCACTAACTGCTTCTGGGTCCAATTCATAAAGCATTTCAATAAGATATGAAAGTCCTTTTTTCTGTAAAATATCTCTTAACTCTTTTTTTAATTCTTTCGTTGGTTCTCTGGAATCAAAAAGACCCCTGATTATTGATTCTACATATAACCCTGTTCCACCAACAATAATAGGGATTTTGCCCCTATCTTTTATCTCATCCATTTTCTTTTCAGCAAGTTTTTTATATCTTGCAACCGTCCATGGTTCATCGGGCATAACAACATCTATGAGGTGATGTTCTATACCTTTTCTCTGAGTAATGGTATTTTTATTTGTGCCTATATTCATTTCTTTGTAAACTTGCATTGAATCAGCTGAAATTATTTCGCCATTTAAAAGTAAGGCAAGTTCAACCGCAACAGTTGATTTACCAGTTCCTGTTGGACCGCCGATAATTATAAACATCAAAAACTCCTTTAAAAATTATTTGCTAATTATAACAAGCAGGAGAGATATTTGCATTAGATAATATTAAAAATTTTATAATATATTCTAAAACATTTTCATCAAACATATTTTCTTAGTATCTTTCTCAAACATGTTTTCAATCCGCTGGTAAAGTAAAACAAAACATGCTCCCTTTTCCTGGTCCCTCTGATTCAACCCATATTTCACCATTATGACGTTCAATTATTTTTTTACAAATTGCAAGCCCTATACCAACACCTTCATATTCTTCTCTTGGATTTAATCTTTGGAAAATTTCAAAAATTCTACGGCTATTTTCTTTATCTATCCCTATTCCATTATCTTTTACACAAAAAATATAAAAATTTTCTTTTTTATCAGAAAAAATTTCTATTATTGGTTTTTCTTTACAAAATTTCAAAGCGTTATCTATCAAATTTTGAAAAACTCTTGCAATATTAATTTTATTAACTTTAATAATTGGCAATTCAGATTTTATATTTATCTGAGCTTTTTTTTCTTCTATTTTGAATTTTAAAAAAACTAAAACATCTTCAATAATTTTTTTTATATCAACCTCTTCAAAAACCATCTCCCTGGTTAAAACACGAGAATAATCAAGGAGTCCATTTATTAAATCATTCATCCTTTTAGCACCATCAACAGCATAATGAATAAATTCATTTGCATCAGAATCCAGTTTATCTTTGTATCTTTTTTGTAATAACTGCACATAAGAAGCAATCATACGGAGTGGTTCTTTTAAATCATGAGAAATAATGTAAGCAAACTGTTCTAATTCTTTATTTGATTTAACAAGTTTTACAATTGTTTCTTCCAGCTCACTTTTAGCAAGTTTTAACTCTGTAATATCTTTTAAAACACAGACATATCCAAGAATTTCGTTTTTATCTTTTAAAACAGAAGCAGACAGTAGTAATGTTTTTTTATTATCTTTAAGAGTCGTTATATTTATTTCTTCATTGATTATTGCACCGCGATTTTTAATTCCCGTTTTAATTTTGTCTAATATATATTGGGGTAAAATATGGTTACAATCTTCTATTCGTATTTTATCACATTCAAAAATAGTAAAAGCAGATTTATTAATTTCTATAATCTTTTCTTCCTTATTTAAAAGTATAAGCGCATCACTCATTGTATTTATTATTAAATCAGTTGCTCTTGTCGGTGTAATAGAAAGGAATTCATATTTTAACATTGAATATATAACACCAGCAGCAAATAACAAAATATAAATATCTGCCTCTAGCGGGGTATACTGTCTTAAAGCTTTTAAAATCACACTTGATATTGAACCTAAAATAAAACAGATTAACATAGTGACAATGAGAATAAGAGATGTGTTCTTTTTAGCGATGTTTTTTGTATGTAAATAAAAGTCAAATAAAAAATATATACCAGCAATAAAAAAACTAAGATAATAAAAATAAAATAATTTTACCCATATTGTATTTAACCATCTGCCAGTATAACCAAAGTATGTCTTATCACAACAAACAACAATACCACCTGTAAAATATGATATATAAATTATCAGTGGTATCAGGAAAAATAAAAAAAGCACAAAAGGATTTCTTGATAATTTTGTTTTTTCAGTAAATTCAAGAATAAAAAGTAAATAAACAGAACTAAAAAAAATCCATCCAGGTGCTTCTATTTTTAAAATTATTTTTGAACTTTCTATGGTTGAAAAATTATTAAACATCATAGAATTACCCCATGACCATAAAGCAAAACAAAACATAAGTATTGCAGCAAGCCAGTTTAAGAATATTTTAGGCCCCCTACCAATAATATAACCAAATAAAAATAAATAAAAGACAAAACTTATAAAATGAATCCAACTCCAAATTGTCATTAATTTTCCTGATTAGAAATGTTATTATTTTATGCTTCTTTTTTTCTTGGGATATCCTCCACTGTTATTTCCTTGCTTAAAAACATACTACCATCTGCATCTTTTCTTTCTTCCTTGGGGTTTATCTCCCCTTGCAATCTTATTATTACTCCATCCTTTGAATAATCAATAGCATCTTTTAAATCCTTTAAAAACTGTTTGGCTTTTTCATGAGTCAAATATATATTGGGTGTTTCAGGAAGAACTAAAAATTCAGTTGACTTTAAATAAAACATATCAACTTCCAAATTGATTATCTGCCTATCAACTTTTTCACTGTCATCAATATTTTTTGGTCTTGCCATTTCTTTCTCCTTAGTTGTATTTACAATTTAATTATACCATAATTTTTTTTATTTATCAAAAAATTTTTATTTTAAAATTAATTCAAAAAAATTAAAACATTACCTAATAATTATATAAAATAAATTACAACTATTTATTTCTTAACTATTTTTAAATTATTTACGAACTATTTATGAACTATTAAAGAACGTTTTTATATTAATAGCACAAAAAGCATTGATACCCCAAAGGATGCAAAAACACTGTAAATAAACTCAATAAATAACAATTTTCCAGGATACGTGGTATGTATCAGCATTTTTAAAGTCCTTGGTATTACCTTAATTGCAATAATAATTAATGCAAAACTTACAGCCTGCATGAATAAATCTGCTGGTAAAGAAACTTTAATTATTGAAAATACATAGGCAAATAAAAAACATTGAATAAAAATATAAATAAATTCAGCAACCAAATAATGTCTTGGATTACTCCATTTTTTCACTGACGGTTCTTTTTCTGCTAGCTGGGATATTCTTTTAAATGGTGGATATAGATATATTATTATCCCTGTTATCATCCATATCAAAGTCGCAAGAAAAGCAACAAAGATAAAATTCATATATATAGCGCCCCCTTTCACAAGGGTTTTACGCCACCTTTAATTATAATAACTCTATTTTTATTTTTTTCAAGAAAAAAAATTAAAACTTACTTTTATTCTAAACAGAGCATCACATAAAGAATGTTGTCATTTGAAAAACTCGCCTGTTTCTTTATACCAAAGAATCAAATCAAGCGCGCCCATAGGTATTTTTATCTTTTTAGAAAAAAACTTCATACATTGTTCAATTTCAAGATATAATTTAGGAGTTAATGTTTTTGGTATCTTACTTATTACCTTCATCAATTTAAGATTTTTTAAAATATGCCTATCAAGTATAGCAACATCATTAAAAAATCCAATATTTCTTAAAAAATGACTTGCTTCCTTGTATCCATATCCTTTTATATTTTTTACAAGATATTCTCTCATCTCATATACATTTTTAAATGTTGATAAAAATTGTAAAATTTGAATTTTACCATTTATAATAAATTTCTTTTTGGCTTCAATCATGAATTTTGCTTTTTTATTTTTAAATCTGACATAATTTATTTCTTTTAATCTTAATAATTCTTCAGGATTATCTGTATGCAGCAATTTGTTTTCTATTATTTTCTCAACACATTTCCAGCAATTTATTGCTTTTGATTGGGGAGTAAAAATACAAAAAATTAACTCGTGTAATGCTTTTAACTCATTCTTTGTTTCCCATATATTTTTGAATTCATCTAATCTTTTTCTTATTTCATTTTTATTTTTTTTATAAATCTGCTTTATCTCTGCAACTATTTTATTCATTTTGTTCCTTTAAAATAAAAAGGAGCAGGCAATTAAGGGGTTTTAGGGAGGGGTTAGTTATTCGGGGAAAGTGCCTGCTCCACATATTATTTTATTTATATAATTTTCAATTTTATGGATAATTAAAAAGACCCTTATATATTCTTTCCTTTCAATTTAAATATACCATAGAATTCAAATTTTGTAAATATAGTAAAATTTTTTATATTATCAAATATTTTAAAAAGTAGTTGATGGCATTTTTTAAGGAATTTATTAAGGTAAGTATGTGAAGCAAAAGTAGGTCAACCAATCAGTGAGACACAAATATGATATAAGATAAACGGTTTTTGCGAAGCTAAGTTAAGTGTTTATTGAAGAACCTTTTTGATGCAAGCAAACAATTTATTACGAAAAAAAATGCATCAACCACTTTTCATTCCACCATTCTTTCTTTCTCCATAAAGCAAGAAAATATCATAATAATTTACTTAAAATAACAATACTTACATTTTTTATTAATTTTAAATATGGTTCCCAGAAAATCTTCTGTATTAAAAACTAAA
>JAOAIN010000253.1 GCA_026414685.1 Candidatus Goldiibacteriota bacterium | reverse complement strand
AAATCCTTATATCCTGATATATGACAAAAAAATATCAGGAATGAAAGATTTGCTTCCAATTTTACAGGAAGTTGTTCAGCAGGGTAAATCGCTGCTTATAATAGCAGAAGAAGTTGAGGGTGAAGCACTTGCAACACTTGTCGTAAATAAATTAAAAGGAACTCTAAATTGTGTCGCTGTGAAAGCGCCTGGATTTGGTGATAGGAGAAAAGCAATGCTTGAAGATATTGCTATTCTCACTGGTGGTAATGTGATAAGTGAAGAAGCAGGAATGAAACTTGAAAAAGCTACTATAAATGATTTAGGACAAGCAAAGAAGGTAATAGTTGATAAAGATAATACAACAATAGTAGAAGGTGCAGGAGATAAGAAAAAAATAGATGCGCGTGCAAAACAGATTAAAAAACAGATAGAAGAGACAACTTCTGATTATGATAGAGAAAAACTGCAGGAGCGTCTTGCAAAAATTGCAGGTGGAGTTGCAGTTATCAATGTTGGTGCTGCAACTGAAACAGAAATGAAAGAAAAGAAAGCACGCGTTGAGGATGCTTTGCATGCAACAAGAGCAGCTGTAGAAGAAGGTATACTTCCAGGTGGTGGTGTTGCTTTATTGCGGAGTGTAAAAGTTCTTGATAATTTGAAAGTTGCAGATGAGGAAGAAAAAATTGGTGTAAATATTGTAAAAAAAGCTCTGGAAGCACCAATAAGACAGCTTGCTTTCAATGCAGGATATGATGGTTCAATAATAATTGAAAAGGTATTGAAAGAAAGCAATCCAAATATGGGTTTTGACGCCAATGATGGTCAAATAAAAGATTTAATGAAAGAAGGTATAATTGATCCCACAAAAGTTACAAGAACTGCTTTACAGAATGCAGCATCTATTTCTGCTTTACTATTGACAACAGAAGCTCTTGTGGGAGAAATACCTGAAAAGGAAAAAGAGCATAAACATGGAATGCCACCAGGTGGAATGGGCGGCGGATATGATGATATGATGTAAATTATTTTTAAGCGATATAGATAATATTTGTAGAGGCGTCCTTTCTTGGACGTCTCTACAAATTAAAAAATGTTCTTTTAAATTATGCAATTATATATTAATATAAATTGGTTTTTAATAAGATTAAAAAAGGTGATAATATGCCTGTTAAGGATTATTATAAAATATTAGGTGTTAAAGAAAATGCAACCGATGAAGAGATAAAAAAAGCATTTCGTAATTTAGCAAAACAATACCATCCTGATGCAAATCCTGGAAATAAACAGGCAGAGGAAAAATTTAAAGAAATAAATGAAGCATATGAGGTTCTTTCAAATAAGCAGAAACGAGCACAGTATGAGCAGCTTAGAAATGCCCAGGCAAGGGGTTTTGATTTTTCAAATATGGGTGGTGGCACAGATTTTTCATCATTTGGCGGATTTGATTTTACAAATATTTTTTCTGATTTATTTTCTGGTAAAAGGACAAAAACCAGTGGTGGATTTGAAGATATCTTTGATATGTTCTTTTCCAAAAGAGATAGGGGTTTCTCAACTTCTTATGATGAAGATTCATACGGAGAAAAGGGAACAGATGTAACTGTTAGAATTGAAATTCCATTTGCACTTGCTTTAGAGGGTGGAGAAACAATTATCAAAGTGCCGCGCACTGTTGATTGTGGCAGATGCAATGCAACTGGAGTTGAACCTGGTTCATCTATAATTGTTTGTCCTATGTGTAGTGGCACAGGACAACTTCAATACTCACAAGGTGGATTTATTATAAGTAAAATTTGTCCACGTTGTGGTGGTAAAGGTAAACAACCAAAGCAGTATTGCAGGCAGTGCAATGGCTCCGGTGTAGTGGAAGAAATAAAACAGATAAGAGTAAAAATACCAGCCGGTGTAAAGGATGGGGATAAAATAAAAATAAAAGAACAAGGGAATATGAATTCTTCTAATAAGAGGCGTGGAGATCTTTATGTTATTTTTGCGGTAAAAGAAAGCCCAGTATATAGAAGAGAAGGAGATGATATTTATTATAAACAGAAAATTAATCTTGCCCAGGCAATTTTCGGGTCAAAAATAAATGTTCAAACACCAGAAGGAATGGTAGCTGTAAAAGTGCCAGAAGGTTCAAAAAGTGGAACAATGTTGAAAATTAAGGGTTTTGGAGCAAGAAATATAAAAACAGGAAGAAAAGGGGATTTTTTTGTTGAATTGGATGTTGAAATCCCTAAAGCAGAAACAAAGGAAGAAAAGGAATTAATTGAAAAATTTGCAAAATTAAAGAATATGAATTATTAAATTTAATGGAACAAAATTTAATAAAAGGTTTCTATAATTAAAACATTTTTTAGAAATGTTCCCTAATCATGTTTTGGAAAGTTTTTTTATTATTAACGAACATCGGCAACGAACATATATAGAGGACATCAGTATTGAACATTATTTAAAATATCGGAGGTTTTTATGATAGAACTTAAAAATGTGACAAAACGTTTTGGTAACCGTGTCGCAGTTGATTCAATTTCTTTTGAAGTGAAAAAGGGAGAGATAGTTGGTTTTTTAGGACCTAATGGCGCTGGTAAAACTACAACAATGAGAATCATAACTGGTTTTTTTCAACCAACTGAGGGTGAAGTGAAAATTGCTGGTTTTGATGTTGTTGAAAACCCGATGAGCGCAAAAGAAAAAATAGGTTACATGCCGGAAAACGTACCACTTTATAAAGAACTTGATGTTTTATCATATTTGCGTTTCATAGCAGAGATAAAAGGTGTTCCAAAGGAAAAAATTGATTCTCATGTTGCAAAGGTAATGGAAGAGGTAGGTTTGACTGATGTTAAAAATAGGATAATTGGCAAACTTTCAAAAGGTTATAGACAGAGGGTGGGGCTTGCTCAGGCAATTATAAATGATCCTGAAATTTTGATTTTGGATGAGCCAACAATAGGACTTGATCCA
>JAOAIN010000211.1 GCA_026414685.1 Candidatus Goldiibacteriota bacterium | reverse complement strand
AACATTTATAACCTCCGATTTAAAAGAAACTTTTTAGTTCAAGCCACACGCGCCAGCCACTAAAATTATTTGCTGGAACATAAGCATCATTATGATAGAAATTTTTTAGACGTAAATATAAAAATGCTCTTGCTGATAAATCATAATCAATCCCTATGCCATATGCATTGTCAAGATAGTCAATTGGTTTTGGTATTACACTTTCAGATGCCCAGCGTTCTATACCAATATAACCAATTAAATTAATTTTCTTTAAAATATTATAAATAAGACAAAATGACATTAAATTCTGAGATAATAATTTTGAAGGGTCATAGGTAACCAAAATATCTGCTGCATTAGAAAGAGTTATAAGTTCACCATAAAATTCAAAGAAAAGGGACTGTTTTAATCGTAATAATTTATTTAATTCATACCTTAATAAAACTAAAATATTATTTAAATATTTGTTGGTATCTTCTGTTACAGCGGATGATACCATATATTCTCTATTAGAAGACCATATATCTGTTGTCATACCACCTTTACCACCGGCAATAATATTGATTGTCCGTCCTGCACCACTACCAGAAGATGTATCAATACCATATCTATTCTTGTTATAATTAACAAACGGAGTATGTAATCCAGCATCAACCCATCCATAATTGCTATAAAATATCTTCCACCACTCATTATTATTTAACCAATGTGTTGAATAAAATGTATTTCCTGTTTTTTTAATCTGTGTAGATATACCATAATTTAATAACAATAAACCATTTGGTATATTAAAAAACCCATTTAATTCAACTTTATTCATATTATTGTGGTATGAAGTTGGATCGCCAACATAGGTTAATGGTTTTATTTCCACTTTTGTTGGATCCCCAATTTTTATGGTTCTGTAATTTGTATCAATAACAGCAGAAGCAGGAGCAACATAATTATCATCTATCATTATATATTTGAAAACAAAATTGATACCTTTTCGTAAAAATAGGGGTGAAATTTCAAAATAAAAGGCATTTCCATTTTGATGAAAATTAGGCAACAATGTTACAGAAGGTTGGACATCTATTCTACCGCCATAATAACTTCTCTCATATTCCATAGAAAATTTAAATAATTTTTCAATAGTTGTTTTTACATCACCGCCAAAAATAGTTATATTTCTAAGTAAACTTTCTGGATTGCTCTGAGAATTAGTAAATGCTAATAATTCTTCTCTCTGATTTGAATTGTTATAAAAATTCAAAGACCACTCTGCGTTTTTCAAAAAAGCAAAACTTTTATATTGAGTATATCTTCCAGCTATCTCATATTGAAAATCATTTTCAAATGTAGCTTTACCACCCATTATTTTCAATCTGTCTCTACCAATTGTATTATTTTTAATAATATCTATGCCATTAAACTGGTGCTTTGACCAACGCTGATCCCTCTGGGTAAAATAATTCCTAAAAATTCTCTCAAAATAAGAAAGTGTTGCTTCCTCGCCAGCATAGATGTCCCTGTCAAAAATACCTATACGTTCAGAAACACTCTGAGATGCAATAAAGGATGTAATATCTTCCCAGAAGAAACCTGTTGTAATCTGCCAGTTATCTATATAGAAATTAAGTGTATAAATATCAAGCGCTATAGGTTTGGTTGTACCATAAAACATCTGAAGAGATGTCCCATAAGCAGGGTCAAACTGAGGCATTTCAAAATAAAAATTTGCCGCAAATCTTGCTTTATTATTGATATTTGTCTCAGTATACAAACTCAAATTAGTCCCGCTCATTGCAGATAAATGTTTTTTTGCAATACCGGATGTTATAAGATCTTGCCATCTCCCTGAAATATAACCTGTAACTTTAAAAGCAGAAGAATCATTAAAAGTGGTCTTTTTATATTCCTCTTCTATTTTATCAAGTTCTGCACGTATATCATCAATTTCCAGTTCAGTTTTCCATTCTTCATTATTAATTTCATTATTTTTTATCTTGCTTATTTCATTAGAAAATAATTTTTCATATTTAACTATAATATTATTATATTCTGCATTGGAATTGTTATTTTTTGCTTCAATTATATATCCTGCTGCTTCTAATCTCGTGATTGCATTATTTTCAAAATATTCTTTTGATGTTGATGTGATGATACCTGCTTCTGCCAGAGTTTTAAGATCAGAATAAATAATGTCTTTTTGTGG
>JAOAIN010000208.1 GCA_026414685.1 Candidatus Goldiibacteriota bacterium | reverse complement strand
TTAATATTTAACTCTATTTTATTTTTACGTGTTTTATATTTTTTAAACATTTATTTCTTTTTTTCACCACAAAAATTTTTAAACCCCGCCCATGCCGTGAGAAGTTCAATTTTGGTCCCTGTATAAACAGGTGGGTGCCTCACTGATTCATTAGGCTTCCTCCTGCATAGGGAGGCATGCACACAGAAATCAGGTTCTGGCTCCCAATTTTATTTGTGTTGGGCCAAAATATGACTTCTACACCAACACAGCAGGGTATATTTCCTTTTAAATTATCTCTGTAAAATTTATTTAAATAACAATTTGTTTATATTATATTATCAGAATGTTAAGATTTAATCAATAAAAAATATTTGAAAAAGTAAATTATTTTTTGTAAAATATAAAAAACGGAGAAAAAACATGGATGCAATAATAAAACAGATTGCAAAAAAAGCCGGTGTGACTGAGGATACAGTTTTAAAAGTCATAAATGATGATGTTGAAATTACTTATGAAGAAAAGAGAAGGGTTTTAGATGCAATCAAAGAATTAAATTATAACCCTGAATCTATAACGGGTGATTTAAATAGGAAAAGGACGAATACAATTGCTATCATCACTGCATATCTGAATTCATTTTCTTTTTATGAAGTATATCTTATAAATGGTTTTGAAAAACAAAACTCAGATCTAGGTAGAAAATACACGCTAAATCAATACTCAACTGGTGGAAATCAACAGAGAAAAAAAGAATTATTGCGTGCTATTTTATCAGAGACACTGGCAGATGGAGTAATATCAATGTTTTTAAAATTTGAACAGGATGATTTAAATGAATTAAAAAATAAAAAAATACCTGTAATATTTATTGATGAAGAGGCTGAGGGATTTCCAAGCGTAAAGTTAAATAATTTTAAAGGTGCTTATGATGCTGTTAAATATTTAATTGATAAAGGTAAAAGAAATATAGGACTTGTGGTAGGTCAGATGAAATCTGAGGGTGTTGGAATAACACCAATAGAAAGATTTGAAGGATATAAAAAAGCTTTAAAGGATAATAATATTGCTTTTGATCAAAATAAAGTAATAGAAATTATTAATTATACATTTGAAGAAGGTGAGCAGTCACTGCGTAGTTTTGTTGAAAGAAAAGTAAAATTGGATGCTATATTTTGTGCAGCAGGCGATATGGTTGCTTTAGGTATTATGGATGAAGCAGCAAAATTAAATATTGATATTCCGCATGATCTGGCTCTTATTGGCTATGATGATATCAATATGGCGTCAATTTCAAAACCAGGACTTACAACAGTAAAACAGCCCATAGAAAGTATAGGAAGAGCTGCACTGCGTATTCTTGACTCAATGATAGAAACTGGTAAAATAGAGCAGACCAAAATAATATTTGAACCAGAACTTATAATTAGGGGAACGGCATAAAAACTGCATTGCCAATTGCCGTTTGGCGCTTGCAGATTTGAAAAAATAAATTATTTTTTTGATTGAAAACTGGTTTTCATTATTCATTTTTAGCCAACATCGTTAGCGAACATTTTCATTGAACATATTTTGAGAACATTTTTAATTGATGTACTTGACTTTATTTCAAATTAACCTATAATTATAAATCCAATAAAATAAGAAATAAGGAGTAATATTAAATGAATCAAAGAATAAAGCCACAATTAACTGAGAATGCTTTAACTGTTTTGAAAAAGAGATATTTTATAAAAGATGAAAAAGGTAATCCCATAGAAGATGCAGAAGCATTGTTTTTACGTGTTGCTACAAATATTGCATCAGCAGATAAGTTATATGATAAAAATGCAGATATTGAGAAAACAACAGAAGAGTTTTACAATATGATGGCATCTCTTGAATTTTTACCCAATTCACCCACTTTGATGAACGCTGGCAGAGATTTACAGCAACTTGCTGCCTGTTTTGTATTACCTGTTGAAGATTCAATAGAAGGAATATTTGAGGCAATTAAAAATTCAGCATTGATTCATAAAAGTGGCGGTGGAACTGGTTTTTCTTTTTCTCGTTTAAGGCCCAACCATGATAAAGTGAAGACAACTTCTGGAATTTCATCCGGTCCTGTTTCTTTTATGAAAGTTTTTAATGCAGCTACAGAAGCAGTAAAACAAGGTGGAACGAGACGTGGAGCAAATATGGGCATATTAAGGGTTGACCATCCGGA
>JAOAIN010000141.1 GCA_026414685.1 Candidatus Goldiibacteriota bacterium | reverse complement strand
TTCTCTCGTGCCATCCTGCTTTTAAAAGTATTTCTACTTCCTGTTCCAGGCATGCCTCAAGGAATTTCTTTTTAAGTTCTTTAAATCTTAATTCCGCGTCTTAATAAAAACAATCTTTAAAATCTTGTGGTAAATTATTATAGATTTCTGGTAAACTAATCTTTGACAGATCTAGAGTTCTCATATGGGATTCCTCCTTTTCTTTTTGCTAAAAAATATTATATAACAAGGGAGGTTACCCCTTCCTTATTAAATTACACACAATAATATACACTAACTAAAATATTTTAAATTTGATTTTCCTTTAATTATTCTATATAATTATAAAAATATTAGAGGTTATTTTATGAAAAAATATCTAATAATTTTATTAATTATTATAATTATATCTTTTGCGTGTTCTAAAAAGGGTAAAAATCCAGCTTTACCAGGCACACCGACTGAGACACCAACTATAACGCCTACACTAACTTTTACAAATACTGTAAATTTATCAAATAACGTTGGGAGCATTGAATGTGGCGATTATCACACTTCATTACTTACAAAAGATGAAAAATTGCTCATGACCGGTAGTAATTGGTTTTACCAGCTTGGTTTAAATGATAATTATGATAGGAATAAATTAATACAAGTGATAGATAATGTAAAAGAAGCAGAGTGTGGTGGTTTCCATAACCTTGTAGTAAAAAAAGACGGAACATTATGGGGAACAGGACATAATGGATATGGTCAATTAGGAACCGGTGATGCAAATACAATAACTGTGTGGACTCAGGTTTTAACAGATGTAAATAAAGTTACAGCAGGTAACAGGCACAGTATTGTTTTAAAAAATGATGGAACCATCTGGGCCACAGGGTTTAATACAGCAGGACAATTAGGCACAGGTGATTTTAATGATAGACGCCAGTGGTATCAGGTATTAACCTATGTTGCTGATGCAATTGATGTGTTTTCAGGCGATTACCATAGTTTTGTTTTAAGGACAGGTGGTATATTACTTGCAACAGGATATAATTATTATGGTCAATTGGGTAAAGGAGATAATTATTCAATAAACGAATGGACTCCTGTTTGTAATAATGTGAGTAAGGTTGCAGCAGGTGAGTTTCATACTTTGGTTTTAAAAACAGATAACACTTTATGGGTTGCAGGAAGAAATAATTACGGTCAATTGGGAACAGCAGATAATAATGATTTAAATACATTTGCACAAGTATTAACAGGTGTTATTGAAATTGCAGCTGGTGCATCACATAGCTTGGCACTTTTGAGTAATAATATCTTAATGGCTACCGGTTGTAATGAAAAAGGACAATTTGGAAATGGCAATTACAATAATAGCAACACTTGGATACAGGTGGCAACTGGCATTCAAAAAATTGCAGCAGGAAAAGAACATAGCATAATATTAAAATTAGATGGAAATTTATGGGCAACAGGAAACAATGATTACGGACAATTAGGCAGGGGAAATACGATTTCTACTAATACCTGGGTAAAGATAAGCAATTAAATAATTTTTATAAATAAAGTTTATATCTATTAAAAAATAAAAATGTCTATAAAATGGAAAGAAGAATATATTTTAATAGATAATAAAAAAACAAAAGTCAGTTGTCCTGAAATCATATCCGCAAGCAGGGCAACAGATATTCCAGCATTTTATTCTGATTGGTTTTTAAATAATTTTAAAAAAGGTTATATAAAATGGAAAAATCCTTTCAGTGGCAAAGAAAATTATATTTCATTTCAAAATACCCGTGTAATAGTTTTTTGGAGTAAAAATCCAGAGCCCATCATAGATAAATTAAAATATTTTGATAGTAAAAAGATAAATTATTATTTTTTAATAACTTTAAATGATTATGAAAAAGAAGGGCTTGAACCATTTATCCCTGAATTAAATAAAAGAATAGAAACATTTATTAAATTATCAAAACTAATCGGAAAGGAAAAGGTTTTATGGCGTTTTGACCCTGTGATTATCGGTGGTGATTTAAATGTCCCTGAAATAATAAAAAGAATAAAAAAAATAGGAGATAAAATACATACATATACCGAAAAATTAATAATTGGATTTGTTGATATTATGAAATATAAAAAAGTGCAGAGAAATTTTAAAAAGGCAGGAAAAAATATTTACAGGGAATTAAATAATAAAGAAATGGAAGATATTGCAGTAGGTTTACAAAACATAAATAAAAATTGGGGGCTTGTAATTGCCACTTGTTCTGAACCAGTTGATTTATCCAAGTATAATATAAAACACAATAAATGCATTGATGATGAACTTATGAAACGCCTATTTAGTACTGATAAAAAACTTATAGATTTTTTAAGTCAAAAAAATTTAAAAGATGCGGGTCAGAGAAAAGAATGTGGATGTATAAAAAGCAAAGATATAGGTATGTATGATTCATGTAATCACAGATGTGTGTATTGTTATGCAAGTAGATTATAAAAATGTTTATAAAGTATGTTTTGATGAAATACATAAGATGTAGATATGGAAAAATATATTAAAAGGATTTTTTGATACTTAAAAAATAAATACTTTCCGGAAAAGATGGGAAATTTACCATTGGTTCAGCTGATAAAATTATAAAATGTTTTCTATAAGGAAAATTTTTTTATTATATCTGCATCAAGATTTTTTGGATAATATTTATTTTTTATGTTTTTCCAGCCATTTTTTTACAGCTGTATCATCGGGTCGTAGTTTTATATATATTTCAAAGCATTCAATTGCTTCTTTTACCATTTTCTTTTTAAAAAGAACTGCGCCGAGCCGTTTCCATGCATCAGCGTATTTTTCATCATAACTTAAAATTTCCCTGTATTTTTGTTCTGCTAAATCCAGTTTGCCTGAATTTTCATAAGTGCCGCCTGTTGCAAGCATATCATATAATTCTTCTTGTGTCTTTTTTGGTTTTTGTGGAACTGGTGTAACTGTTTTAACTGGTTTGGCTATTTTATCAGCAGGTTGTTTTTCTGGTTTCCCACCAAATGAAAGCCCTAGCATTATATTGTGGCTTGTTCCGAGCTCTCCATATGGAACATAAGCATAATTTATCTGCATAACTCCGAGTGAAAGCCCAACACCTATTGATAATTCTTTTAATTCAGTTAAATAATTATCAGATAAATTATATTTATATCCAGTCCTTAAATAAATTGTTTTTTCAAAACTATATTCTATACCAGCTTTGATTTCCTGATTTGAATTCATAATTAAATTATATTCGGTTGATATTATCAGTGTGTGAAATTGTGAATCCAAAATTCTAAATGCAATGCCTGGATTTATATTAATGGGCAAAGAATAAATACCACCTGTTCCTAAATTTTTTGTACATAAACCCAATGAAAAAATACTTATTTTATAAAGTAAACCAAGATCAGCTGCAAAACCAGTATCTGTTTTATTTAAAAGAGATTGCATGATAAATTTTAAAGAAAGACCTGCAGAAAAGTTTTCACTTAAATTTATTCCATACGCAAATGCTGTTGAAAAACCAAAAGGATTTATTTTACCTGTGACATCAGTTTCTGGGGATTCAATTTTATCAAATGAGCCAAAATTCATATAAAAAATATTAAATCCGATACTACCGGGTCCAACATTGATGCCAGCCATTATATTGCTTATAAAAGAATCCATGAACCATTTATTAAAAGAAAAACCAATCTGTGTATTTTTTATTTGAACTAGACCCGCAGGATTTAAATTAATTGCAGATATATCATCTGCAACAGCAGTAAAAGCACCAGACATACCTTCTGCCCGTGCAGATGTGCCAATATTTAAAACAGGAAATATTATTTCAGCACTACTTTTAACTTCTGTTGCTTTTAAAAATAACGGTATAAATAATATAATAATAAAAAAAACAATTTTTCTTTTCATTATTTACCTTTCAATAATAAATTTATTTACTTTAAATTTTATCTCTCCGCCATCAATTGTTTTTGCTTTTATTATGTAATAATATATTCCAGGAGAGAATTTTGATACATCAATTTTAACTGTATTTGTATTTGAATTGGTGCCGTTATGATTTATATTTGCAATATAAGTTCCTGCTGCATTGTAAATATATATGGTGATAAAAGCCGGGATATTTAAACCATAAACAATATTTAATTCATCTCTAGCAGGTTGTGGCCAGCAAAAACTACTGCCTAGGGCAACTTCTTTTACAATTGCTGTTGGAGTTATGGTTACTGTTTCAGTAATTGTTGCAGTCATGGTCATTGTGTTTGTTGGTGTTGATGTTGATGTTTGAGTAATTGTAGGAGAGTTAGAAAATGTGGCAGATGCAGTGAATGTAGGAGACTGTGTGTGTGTTGGTGTTATTGTGTTTGTTAGAGTTATAGTGGGTGAATTGGAAAAAGTAGGTGATATTGTAAATGTTGGTGAATTTGTATAGGTGGGTGTCCTTGTTCCTGTTCGTGTTTGTGTTGATGTGGAAGATGGTGTAAATGTTGGTGTTGATGTGTTTATATTTATAGTAGATGTTAAAGTTATAGTATGTGTCCGTGTTCTGGTGAATGTTGCTGAAATTGTGGGTGTTGGTGTTGGAGTGCCATAATAAAATAAACCAACACCTGTTGCATATTGTCCATCAGGATTTGTAACAACAATATTAGCAGGACCTGCGGGTCTTGCAGGTGTATACATTGTAAGTGTATTTTCATCTATAAAAGTTATACCTGTTGCAGGCGCACCACCTATTGTAACAGTGCAACCATTTACAAAATTATCACCTTCTAGAGTTATAAATGTCCCACCTGTTACAGGACCAGACGAAGGTGTGCAAGAATAAATAACAGGCGGTAGGGCAATTACTTTTACTGTAAATGTTGTTGATTTGCCTTCATACGTTACTGTTAAAACAAGTGGGTCAATGGGGGTAGAACTATTAAAACCAGATATATTTGATTCAGTTATAGGTAATTGTTTTGTGCTTAAATCATCATAGGTGCCTGTTACAACCATACCTGTTATATCAAGTGGCTCTCCTATTATATATGTAGTTTTGTTAGGTGGTGTGGTTACTGCAATACTTACAAGAAGGGGTTTAACTATATCAATTGTGTATGTTGCTGTTTTGCCCATATAAGTTATTGTTAAAACTTGACCTGTTACAGGGACAGAACTATTAAAACCGGAAATATTAGAAAGTGTGATTGGTTCTATTTTTTTACTACCATCAGTATATGTGCCTTTCACAATCAGTCCATTTATATTTAATGTGTCTCCAACATTAAAGACAAGTTTATAAGGAAGTTGTGTTATTGCTATAGAAACAAGTGATGGGATTATATCAACTGTAAAATATGTTGTTTTTCCATTATAATTAATTGTTAAAACTTGGTCATCTTCTGCATAAGATGAATTAAAACCTGTTATGTTTGATAATGTTATTGGTTCTATTTTTGTACTGTTGTCTGTATATGTGCCAGTTACAACAAGCCCTGTAATATTTAATGTTTCTCCTATATCATAAATAAGTTTGTAAGGAAGCGAAGTAATATTGATACGGACAAGTGTTGGAACAATATCAACAGCAAATGTATCTGTTTTGCCATAATAAGTCACAGTGAGTATTTTACCTGTCTGTGCGGAAGAACTATCAAAACCAGAAATATTTGATGCAGTTATTGTAACATAACCAGTAGTGTTGTTACTGTATGTTGCATATACTTCTATGCCTGAAATATCAAGTGGCTCATTTATGTCATATACAAGTTTGTTTGGAAGTTTTGTTATAGAAATAGAAGTTACATTAACAATATCAACAGTATAAGTCGTGGTTATTCCATTTATGTTAATTGTCAAAATCTGTCCATTCATAGGTGTTGAACTATTGAAACCTAATATATTTGAATTTTTGATATATAATATTTCTGAACTTGAATCATCAAATGTGCCTGTGACTTCTAATCCTGATATATCAAGTGATTCACCAACCATGTATACAAGTTTTGCTGCTGGCTTTGTAATTGTAATACTTACCAGGGATTTATTTATAACATTTACAATTCTTGTTTTTTGTGTTGCTGAATTTCCAGAACTATCTGAAACATTATAATAAATTGTATATGTTTCAGGAGATGATGTGGAAACAGATGGCACAGTATTACCGAGATGGTCTATTATTATAATTGAAAGCTGTGAAGTTATATCTCCATCTATGTTATCAATGGCAGTTGCTGTTTCTATATAAGTGCTACCAACAAATAAAGATACATTTGCTCCGCCACCATTTAAAAATATCTCAGGTGGAGTAGTATCAACCACATTTACTGTTTTTATTTTTTGCGTGGCAGTGTTTCCAGCTGTATCAGAGACATTATATATTATTGTAAATGTGGCGGGTATGGTTGTTGATATGTTTGAGACAGTATTACCTAAATTATCAAGAATAACTCTTACTATTTTAGTTGTTATATTACCATCAACATTATCAGAAGCAGTTGCTGTTTCAGTATATATAGAGCCAACAGGGATATTTATATTTGAACTGCTGTTTAAATTAATCACAGGTGGTGTGGAATCATATACAAAGCCATTTGTAAGTGTTGCTTTTGTCCAGTCAGTATTTAAGACAGTTATATTAACAGGACCTTCTGAATGTGGTGGAACCATTAGATTGAGTTCTGCGTTACTTATACGAGTGACAGTTGCAGGAATACCATCAAAGGTAACTGTGCATCCGGGTCTAAAACCAGAACCATATAATGTTACTTCATAACCACCTGTTGTTTTTCCTGATGATGGAATACACTGTGAAATTACTGGTGGAACAATATATGTGTATGATGATAAAAGAGTTGATTGTTGCCCATCAGGATTTACAACTTTTAAATCAACAGTGGCAGGTGAATGTGGTGGGGTTACAAGAGTTATTTGGCTGGAATTGATAAAATTAACAGATGTTGCAAGGATATTATCAAGATAAGCAGTGCAACCATTTCTAAAATTAGAGCCATTAACAGTTATTACTTGACCACCTGCAGTAGTTCCAGAAGGTGGAAAGATAGAAGTAATAGCAGGCGGTGGATATAAGTAATATGTGAAACCATTTGTTAGTGTGTTTGATTGAGCATCAGGGTTTCTCACAATCACATCAACAGGACCGGCTGGGTTAGCAGGTGTAATAACACGCAATGATGTAGAATCAAGAAAAGTAACACCAGTTGCAGGCGCAGTCCCAAATCTAACAGTTGCCCCATTTACAAAGTATTTTCCAATAACAGTTACTGTCTGACCACCAGTTGTAAGTCCTGTTGCAGGTACACAGAATAAAACTTGTGGTGGTGGTAGTGTGTAAGTATAAGCATTATTTAATATATAATACTGCCCATCAGGATTTGTAACCATTATATTTACTGTTCCTAAAGCATTTGCAGGTGTTTTCATTGTAAGAGTATTTGAACTAACACAGACAACATCAGTTGCAGGATAACCACCAATTGTTACTGTGCATCCGTTTATAAAATTAGAACCATATACGGTTAATGTGTTACCACCAAGTGTAGTGCCTGATGTGGGATTGCAGGATGTTATAACAGGTGGTAAAAAAGAAGAGTAGGTAAACATATTATTTCCAATTGCTTGTTGTGAGTCAAGATTTATTACTGTGATATTTACAGGTCCTGCTGGATTTGACGGAGTTGTTACTCTCAATGTATTGGAGTTAATATAAGTAACTGATGCGGTTTTAGAACCAAATAAAACTGTGCAGCCATTATCAAAATTAGCACCTGTTATTGTAACTGCCTGGCCCCCACCGATATAACCAACAGATGGGACACAGGAAGTAATAACAGGTGGTGCTGCTTTTAATTCAAACCCTATAATACCACAATCATTTGTTTTATTTGAGTTGTATCTAAGGGAATATGATGTCTGAATAGTTGTGGTGAGATCAAAAAATAAACCATGAATATATGGTGAACTCGCCTGCTTTTTTTCAAGTTCCCAGCGTGTTATTGCACCGCTTGTTGCAGAAGAAAAATTCATTTTTTGGTTATCTGTTTGAGCAAAAAATCCTGCAATCCAACTTCTCGCCTGTTGGGTGGAAACAGTTGTGCTTATTGAATTTGCATTTGTAGCGCGAGAATTAAAAGCACCAATTGAATTTACTCCGCTGTATTCTACCACACCCCAGACAACGCGCGCTCTGTTGGGCTGGGTAAAAGTAATCACACCAGAAGAAGCAGAAGGATTTAAAAGATACCACATTTCTATTGTAATACCTGTTCCGTCATTTGGGCCGTTTGCTGTTCTTGTAAGTAATGTAAAATACTGACTACCATAGGAAACAGAATTTATATTATATGCAGCTCTGTCATCCATAATGGCTGCAGCAAAGATAAGAATTTTATTTGCATTTGAACTTAAAGTCATTGTTCTGGTAGTAGGTCCTATTGAAAAAGCATTTATGTTTGAAATATAATTAATAGATGAAAATGATTTTTGGGGAAATAAAAATATTA
>JAOAIN010000135.1 GCA_026414685.1 Candidatus Goldiibacteriota bacterium | reverse complement strand
CCAGAGAGAATATCTTAAAAAAATATTTAATAATCAAATTGTATTTGCCATAGGACCTGCAGGAACAGGCAAAACATATCTTGCCACTGCTGCAGGTCTTTATTTTTTACGGGAAAAAAAAGTAGAAAGAATTATCCTTGTCCGACCTGTGGTGGAAGCTGGTGAAAATTTAGGATTTTTACCTGGTGATTTAAAAGAAAAAATAGATCCTTATTTAAGACCGTTATTTGATGCAATATATGATATGATAGAACCTAAGATATTTCACGAACTTGTTGAAAATGAAGTGATTGAGATAGCGCCGCTTGCCTATATGCGAGGAAGAACTTTAAATAAAGCTTTTGTAATACTTGATGAGGCACAGAATACAACCGTTGATCAGATGAAGATGTTTTTAACAAGAACCGGTAATGATACAAAATTAGTTATAACAGGTGATATAACACAGATTGACCTACCTGTCGGTAAAAAATCAGGACTAATTCATGCCAAAGAATTATTTGAAGGGCGCGAGAATGGTATGAATATGGCATTTGTTCATTTCACTCCTGATGATGTTTCGCGTGCAGAGATTGTTAAAAAAATTTTGGAAGCTTATGAAAGATATGAAAAAGGTAGATAATAAAGAAGATATATCTATTTTTTTTGACAAGAAAATAAAATTAAAATACGATATAAAAAAAATTATAAAAAAAATACTCCTGCTTGAAAAAAAGAATAACTACCGGATTAATTTGATTTTTACCGACGATAAAAAAATAAAACAAATAAATACAGATTTTAGATTAAAAAAATCAGAAACCGATGTTATTTCATTTTATTATAAAGAGCATAAATTTTGTGGTGGCGATATTTTTATATCGGTTGATACAGCAAAAAGGAATTCAAAAGAACACGGTGTTGATTTCCAACATGAGATAATACGACTTGTGATTCATGGAGTTTTACATGCTCTGGGATACAATCATACAGATGATTTTAAAAGTAATGAAATAATGAAGAAGAAACAGGAATTATACGTAAAAAAGTTTTTAAAGGAGAATTAAGTGGATATTATTTTGATGACTGAATTAAGTATCATATTGATTCTTTTTGTCTTATCGGCATTTTGCTCACTTGCTGAAACATCTTTAATCGGTATGAGTAGGATAAAAATATTTGCATATATTAAAAATCAACATAAGACAGCAAATGATTTGAAAATATGGTTGAAAGAACCAAACAAATTGCTATCCACAATAGTTATACTAAATAATGCAATTGCAATAAGTGCTTCAACTATTGGTGCGTTTTTTTCCGTTCGGCTATCTGAAATTTTCAAATTCAATCTTTCTCTGACTGCAACAATTACAGCCATAGTTATAACTTTTTTTATTATAATTTTTGGAGAAATAACTCCTAAAATTTTTGCAATTCATAACACGGAAAAACTTGGATTGTTTTTTATTTCTCCAGTCGTTGTTCTTTATAAAATATTTAGACCAGTAACAGAGGTGGTTGTAAGAATAAGTCGTTTGATAATAACTTTGCTCGGGGGTAAAGCATCCGCAAGTATACCTGTAATTTCTGCTAAAGAAATAAACACAGCAATAGATGTAGGTGTAGAACAGGGATTTATTAATGAAATGGAAAAAAAAATGATGTCACGTATTTTAGAACTGGGAGATTTACAGGCAAAGGATGTAATGGTACCAAGAACTTCAATTGTGGCTTTGGATATAAGTTGGCCTATTGATAAAATTCTTGATATTGTGATTGAAGAGGGTTATACAAGAATGCCAGTTTATAAAGGCAATCTTGATAATATTATAGGTATTATTTATACAAAAGATATGCTAGGTATGATAAAAAACAGGGGGCTTATTGTTTTTCAGGACTTAATTCGTATACCATATTTTGTCCCTGAGACAAAATATGTTGATGATTTATTGAAAGAATTTAAAAAAGGAAAAATTCATATGGCTATAGTTGTTGATGAATTTGGAGGCACTGCGGGTCTTATAACATTAGAAGATATTCTTGAAGAAATAGTTGGTGATATAAAAGATGAATATGATATAGAGGAAAAAGAAATAGAACAGATTGACGATAAAACATATATTGTGAAAGGAAAACTTGAAATAGAAAAAATAAATAATCAAATTGGCATTGATATTCCGATAGATGAAGATGTGAATACAATAGGTGGAGTTGTAATGGCTCTTGCCGGTAAAGTCCCAAGAGCTGGTGAGACAGTAAAACTTGGTAATATTTTATTTACTGTTTTGAAATCTGATGAAAGAAAAGTAGAAAAAATAAAGATAGAAATAATTAATTAATTAATTTTTATATTGATAAATAAAACTAAAAATCATAAATTTTGAAATATAAAGATTTCTTATTGAAAAACAACAAAATAATGATAAAATAATTTTATATTTAACCTTTTTCAATTCTAATAAAAATTAATTATTTTGGAAAGGAGAAAAAATTGGCTGAGCATTATCCATTTAAAGAGATAGAAAAGAAATGGCAGGATTATTGGGAAAAAAATAAGATATTTAAAACAACAGGTGATGGTAAAAAATATTATGTTCTTGAGATGTTTCCTTATCCTTCTGGATATTTGCATATGGGTCATGTTCGTGTTTATTGTATTGGTGATGTAATTGCTCATTATATGAGATTGAAAGGGTATGATGTTATTCATCCCATGGGGTTTGATGCTTTTGGTCTTCCAGCTGAAAATGCTGCAATAAAAGGTGGTAAACATCCTGCTACCTGGACATATGAAAATATTGATTATGCAAGAAAACAATTTAAGAAAATGGGAATTTCCTATGATTGGGATAGAGAAGTAATAACCTGTGATAAGGATTATTATAAATGGAATCAATGGCTTTTTATCAAATTTTATCAAAAAGGGCTTGCATATAGAAAAGCAACAGCTGTTAACTGGTGCCCAGATTGTGAAACAGTTTTAGCCAATGAACAAGTTCATGAAGGCAAGTGCTGGAGATGCGAATCAAAGGTAGAACAGAAAGATTTAACTCAGTGGTTTTTTAAAATTACTGATTATGCTCAAGAACTACTTGATGGGCATGATGAATTGCAATGGCCAGAGCGTGTTATTTTAATGCAAAAAAACTGGATAGGAAGGAGTGAAGGAGTAAGAATATATTTTAAAGAAGAAAGAACAGGTGAAGTTATACCTGTTTTTACAACAAGACCTGATACAATTTTTGGCGCTACC
>JAOAIN010000132.1 GCA_026414685.1 Candidatus Goldiibacteriota bacterium | reverse complement strand
ACTATAATTAAAATGAAAGCAACAGTTATAATCCCTATAATCACATTGATGATAAGAAGCTGTGTAAAAATTGTTAAATTTTTTTTAATTTTAATCATAAATAACCTTTATATATATTTGATTCCACTAGCAAAGCTTTTTACAACTGCCTGTTTTGTTTCCACAAAAAATTCCACATTTCTGCCATAATTAAGACCCACATCTTCACCCACAATTTTTATCTGTTTTTTAGCGAGTATTTCTCTTGTTATTTTTATATTTCTTTCACCTATTGTATCGCCACTTGTTTTGATATCAAACATTTTTGCACCGCCAAAAATTTTAGCGTCAATATTTTTTATACTGACGCCCTGTTCAAGTAATGTTTTTATTAAATTCTCAATACCACTGTTCATATATCTATTTTCATCAACTTTTTTTGCTGGTTTTTCAGGCAATATTCCATGTAACATGCCAGCAATAGGATTTATTCTATCATAACAAACAACAACTACACATGAACCAATACCATAGGCAGTCAACACATCGTTATATTTACCAATTTTTAATTTTCCCATTTCTACATTTATATATGCCATCTATTTCATTATGAACCCTTTATAGTATCATTTAATGCTTTTAATATTTTTTTCATTGATGACATTTCAGGTAATATTAAAAGTGTTGTTGAAAGATCTGTTTCCTGTTCTGTCATTACATTTTCTATTAGAAATGCATCTGGTCCAACTTCTGCAAGTTCTGCAGAAATTGTCTGCAGTATTGCATCTGCCATATCAACGGCAAGCGCTGGGACAGATGGTACAGAATTTAGTCCAATAAATTTTGCCAAAGCATTAAGATAGGATGATATTATAATATTACCTACTTCTTTTATCGCGGACTGTTCGGTTTCTCCAAATTCCTGTGTTGTGCCTAATTTTTTTCTCATAAGTAAATCAATAATATAAAATATTTTATCCTGCGGTAGTATCAAAAGTGCCCTTGCCTGAATTTCACCATAAATACGTAAATACACTGCGGCTATTATATTCTGATGCTTTGCAATTTTTTCATTTATTTTTTCAATTGGTATGATTGTAACTTCAGGAACATTTAATTTAATATCTTTACCAAGAAGTTGAGACAGTGCTGTTGCAGCACTACCTGCACCAATGTTTCCTAATTCTTTCAATGCGTCTCTCTGTCCATCTGTTAACTTTTCATTTTGCATTTTATTTACCCAAAATCTTATTTATTGTCTCTAAAACATTTGACTGTTCAAATGGTTTTACGATATAATCCTTAGCACCGGCCTGTATGGCTTCTATGACAAGAGTTTGTTGTCCTATTGCACTACATATAATAATATTAGCATCTGGAAATTCTTTTATTATTTCTTTAACTACATCAATACCACCAATCTCTGGCATAATCATATCTGTAATAAAAACATCGGGTTTTAATTTTCTGTATAGTTCTATCGCTTCCCTCCCATTAGAGGCTTCTCCAACTATTTGGAAACCGGCTGGTTCCAGAATATTTTTAAGTATCATTCGCATAAAAGAAGCATCATCCGCCAGTAAAACTCTTTTTGACATATATAACCTCCATAAATTTATTATAAGGCATCTTCTTTTCTTTCGCCGGTTCTAATTCTAATTACATCCGTTATTTCTGATATAAATATTTTACCATCACCTAATCTTCCAGTTCTTGTAACATTAATTATATCATTGACCACTTTATCCACTTCATTATCTTTAAGAACGATTTCAATTTTTATTTTAGGAGAAATTTCAATTAAAACTTCCTTATCTTTTAGAATGTCCATCTGTTTTTTTTCATAACCAAACCCTTCCACATTGCTTATTGTAATACCTTGAACTCCCTCATCAATCAATTTCTTCTTTAAATTATCAAATTTATTTGGTGGTATTATAACTGTCACTTTTTTCATCTGATTTTACTTTATTATTTTACGTTTACTCTGAGATGGAGAAACCAAAATTTCCCTCTTCCACAGTTCAACCATTCTTATATTTTCCTGCGCCAGTTTTGCAAGTTCTGAGCCATTATTTCTTTCTATATATTTTGTCCACATTTCAATTGCCTCATCCCACCATGATTTATGCCGATAAACTTCTCCTAATTTAAAATATATTTCCTCATATTCACTGTTTAGTTCAAGTGCTTTATGATATTCAATATCAGCTTCATCCCACCATTCCTTTTTGAAATATGCCTCTGCAAGTAATAAATGTGCTTTAAAATTCTTTGAATCCCTGGAGATCACATTTATAAAAACTTTTATTGCTTCATCATAATTGCCATCTTCAATATACGTTAGCCCTAGATTGTTATATGCATCAATATTTCCCGGTTGCAATTCAATAACTTTTTTATATTTTACAATAGCATCTTTCAAATGTCCAGTATTTCTATACGCATTAGCAAGATCATAATAATACGATGGCTCATCTGGCTTTTCCTTTATTTTCTCAAGTAATTTTTCAATTGTTTCTTTAAAAATAATGTCCTTTTTTTGAGCGGATTCTAAATTTTTCTGAGCCACAGTATAGTTAGGTTCTATTTCAAGTGCTTTTTTAAAATATTTTTCCGCTTCATCAAAAAAGTTCTTTTTATAATATGCAACTCCCAGATTATTATACGCCTTGTAATAATTTTTATCTATTGATACTGCCTTTTTATATTCTTCTATGGCTTTATCTAAATTTCCAAGATTTTTATATGCAACACCTAAACTATTATGGGCAATTGCATTATCAGGCTGCACCGCTAAAACCTTTTGATATTCAATTATTGCTTCATCATATCTGCCTTTATCTGTTAAAACCAATCCAAGATATAAATTCACATCTGGTTTTTTTATATAAGGTGGTGTTAATTCTATTGCTTTACGCAGTGCTGTGATTGCCATATCATAACTTTTCTTTTTGTAAAAACATAGCCCGAGATAATAATGTGTTTCATCATCATATGGTTCTTTTTTTAACTGAGACATTAATTTTTCAATAGCTTCATCTATATTATCTTCTTTATATGCTATTATTCCATAATGCAAATCTTCCTTCATAAATTCCGGATTTTCTTCTTTTATTGCATTAATTACTTCACGTGCTTTTTCAAATTCTTTCATTTCTCTATAAGCTATAGCTATATTTATTTTT
>JAOAIN010000060.1 GCA_026414685.1 Candidatus Goldiibacteriota bacterium | reverse complement strand
TCCTGGAAAAAATAAAACAGTTATAGTTGCAGTTCTTGATACAGGGATAAGAACAACTCACAACGATTTAAGAGGACTAACAATAACCGGTTATAATGCATTAAATCCAGCACTTCCGCCGGATGATGATAGTAGTGATGGAGGACATGGAACTCATGTTGCAGGTATAATTTCAGCAGAAACAAATAATAATTCAATAATTCCATTTTCAATGGCTGGAGCTGCTTATACACATTCATCCTGGACTGCGAAAGTTTTACTAATGCCAATTAAAGTACTTGCTTCAAATGGTGATGGATATGATTCTGATGTTTATGTTGGGGTTAAATGGGCAGTTGATCATGGTGCTAAAGTTATAAATTATAGTTTTGGTAGTTATGATCCAAGTCCTGTTCTGCAGAATGCGATAAATTATGCTTCTTTACGTGGATGCGTTAATGTGGCAGCAGCAGGTAATGATTCAATTAATGCATATTATCCGGCTTCATATTCAAATGTTATCAGTGTGGCTTCCTGTGACGAAAATGATATAAGATCAAATTTTTCAAATTATGGTAAGATAGATGTCACAGCACCAGGAGAAGAGATTTTGAGTACTGGCAATCTTTCAGATAATGATTATTCTGAAATAAGCGGAACATCTTTTGCTGCACCTTTTGTATCTGCCCTTGCAGCTTTACTATTATTAAAATATGACACATTAGATCCAGTAGCCATAAGACGATTGATAGAACAGACAGCAGATGATATAGGTGCATCCGGATATGATAAATACACTGGCTGGGGAAGAATTAACTTCGTAAGAGCATTTAACCAGAATTTTAATCCAATTTCTGAAATTATAAATACATATAATTGGCCCAATCCATTTTCTCCGGAAATGGATCTTTTTACAAATATTACTTTTACAACTAATGAACCTACCGATGTAACCGTGATTATTTATGACGCTGCAGGAGACATTGTATGGAAAAAAGAAATCAGTCTTTCCGATGTTAATATTGGTCAGAATTTTATCAGTTGGGATGGAAAAAATCAAAATGGAAAAATGGTTGGAAGCGGCACATATTTTTATGTTCTCAAAACTAAAAAATCAATTGGTCGGAATAAAATTGTAGTGTTGCATTGAAAGGTGTGTGTATGAAAAAAATTTTTTTAATTCTTTTAATTAATTTAATATTTATTAAATCTTACTGTAATTACGGTGGAGAACCAATGGCTTTTTTAAAACTCAAAGCAGGTGCTCGTGCAACTGCCATGGCAGGTGCTTTTACTTCTATTTCTGATAATTTATCAGGAGTTTTATATAATCCTGCGGGTATCATAAATCTTGATGGGCTTGAATTAATTGCAGAAACATATCTTTTAAGTTTTGGCAGAAATGTAAACTTTATTGCAGCAGGAAAGCCAGTCACAATAGGGCAAAATTATTATTCTCTTGCTCTTTCGTGGTTTAATTATTCTGCTGGTCCAATTGAAATGAGACTTACAAATTCTCCTGAACCACAGAAACTGATTTCTGATTTATCTCATGTTATTTATTTTACAGTCGCTATGAAACTTTTAAAAAATTTTGATTTTGGCTCAAACTTTAAATTCATTCATCAGGCAATAGAAGAAAGGGTAGCAAAGGGATTTGGATTTGATATTGGTTTTTTACTAAAACCAATTAATAATTTATCTCTTGGTTTATCAATTATAAATATTTCAACTTATTTGCAATGGGAAAGAGATCCATATACTGAAACAATTCCAGTATCGGCAAATTTAGGAGTTTCATATAATTTTAAATCAATTATGGATATTAAAAATTTTGATATTTTAGTTGCAATTGATAGCATATACAGTAATTTTGGATATTTCCTTTTTAAATCTGGAGTTGAAATGAAAATAAATGAATTTTTTTATACACGTGCTGGTTATGATAAAACAATTAATATTGGTATTGGTTTCAGATTCACTCCATCAGAGATTTTTATTGTTAAATTTGATTATTGCCTTTTACTAGATCCAATCTTGCAGGATAATATAAATAACAGAATATGTTTAATTGTTGATTATATTTTTCCGCACTGGAAAAATATAGAATAAAGAGGAAAATAAAATGACAAAAACAAAATATAATATCTTGTTTCTTGAATATTTTCCTTTTTTAGGTGGCGGACAGCAAATAACTTTAAAAATTGCACAGTATTTAAAGTCGTTTTATAATGTAAGGTTTATCTGTTTTAATAATGGATTGATTACAAAAGAATTACAGAAAAGGAAAATAGTATATGATATTATGACTGCGCCGAAGCATGCGAAATTAAGATATTTATGGGATTCTGTTCCTTTTTATTTCAGATTTAAAAATTTTCTTCAAAGAAATAACATAAAACTTATTTACTGTAACAGTTATTTCACAGCAAAACTTGCCACATTTGTTTCAAGAGATCTTCATATTCCTGTTATATGGCATAAACACGTTATAATTCAGCATAGAAAAAACTCCTACCTAGCAAGTCAGATAAGAAAAGTATCTAAATATGTCAATAAAATAATATGTGTGTCCAAGGCGGTTAAAGAATCATTGATAAGAATAGGAGTGGCAGATGAAAAATTATGTGTTATTTATAACGGAATAAATTTATCCGTAAAAAAAATTATAAAAAAAGATTTTAAGGAAAAATATAAACTAAATGATTCTTTTGTTTTTGGCAGTATAGGATTTTTCAGAAGAGAAAAAGGGTTTGATTTACTAATAAAAGCAGCTGCGATTGTGAAGAAAAAAGAAAAAAAAATTAAATTTTTTATAGTAGGTAAGGCGGATACTGATAATCAATATGAGAAAGAACTAAAGATGCTAACAAAAGTTAATAACCTTGAAGATACTGTTATATTTGGTGGTTATATTGATTGGTTTTCATGCGTGGGTGCGTTTGATGTTTTAATTGTTCCTTCATTAACAGAGGGTTTTTGTCTTGTAATTGTTGAAGCTGGTATTTACGGTATTCCATCAATTGCATTTGCAACAGGTGGCATACCAGAGATAATAGAAGATGGTATCAATGGTTTTCTTATTAAAAAAATTTCAGCAGAGGCACTGGCTGAAAAAATAATTGATGTATATAATAAAAGAAAACAATTAAGAATAATAGGAAAACATATGAAAGAAACTGTTAGGAAAAAATTCAACGAAAAAGCAATGCAGAAAAATGTTTTAAATATTGTAAGGGAAATTTTAAATGCAGAAAAATAAATTATCAGTTGTAATAATTACAAAAAACGAAGAAAAAATTATAGGAAGATGTCTTGATTCTATCAAATGGGCAGATGAAATTATTGTTGTTGATTCCGGAAGCACGGATAATACTATAGCAATCTGTAAAAGATATAATGCAAAGGTTTTTTACAAAAAATGGGCTGGGTATTCAAAACAGAAAAATTTTGCAATATCAAAAGCAGGAAGTCAATGGATTTTAAGTTTGGATGCCGATGAAATAGTATCAGATGAATTAAGGGATGAAATAAGAAAGGTTATTGAAGAAAATAATGATGAATATGATGGTTATGAAATTAGATTTAATAATTTTTATTATGATAAATTTTTAAGATTTGGTGGACTTTATCCTGATTATCATTTGAGATTGTTTCGTAAAAATAAGGGACAATTTGATGAAAGAGAAATACATGAGCGTATAACACTGAAAGGTAAGAAGTCAAGATTAAAAGGAGAAATATTTCATTTTACATGTGCGACTATATTTGATCATATACAGGACATGAATAAATATACAGAACTTGAAGCAATTCAGAATAAAAAAAATTCAAAGATGCCAACTGGTTATACAATTTTTATTAAGCCTATTTATAATTTTTTTAAAAACTATTTTTTTAAATTCGGATTTCTAGATGGTTTTCATGGATTTACGTTTCATATTAACTCATCTTTGTATTTATTTATAAAAGAAATAAAAACAATAGAAAAAATGAACATCTGGAATATAAATTTTTTAAGAAGTTTATTTAAAAGGGCAAAAAGCAGAAAATAATTTTAAAATCTTGAAATTTTAGATTTATATATTTTATTTTAGCAAAATTTTGAAATGCGAAGATTTGAAGATTTCATCATATAACATTTGTTTTTATTTTTTCATCACTCCCCTGTATAAAAGATACCAAAAAGATATCTTGCGTTTAAAATCTTCAAAGGAATCGGATTTTTTAATTAAAATCCTTCTTATTAGGATAGGATCCCCAGTAACTGTTAAGGCAGGAGATATAATGGAGAAACCGAGTTTATAACCGGCTTTTATCACAAACTCTCTTATTTTATTATTATATTCTCCAAATGGATATGCAAAAGATACAATATCCGTTTTCAGTGTTTGTTCCAGATCAAATTTAGAGCCATAGATTTCTTTTATTATTTTATCTTCTGTGATTTTTAAAAGATGGGCATGTGTTAAAGAATGAGAACCAATATCCCAACCACTTTTTATAAGTGAGAGCAATTCGTTTTTATCAAGGCAAGGTACTTTTCTTTGCTCATCAGGATTATCCCAGAAATTATATAATCCTATTGATTTGGATACTACGAAAACAGTTGCCTTAAATCCAACATTATCAAGGATGGGTTTGGCAATGGTTAAAATATTTTTATAGGAATCATCAAATGTTATAATGATACATTTTTTGGGGAGTTTTATTTTTGAAAAAAGAAAATTTAACAATTCATTTAGTGAAATAGTTACATAATTTTTATTTTTTAAGTATTCAATCTGATTTTTAAAAGTAGAAACAGAAATAGAGAAGTTGTCATCTGCTTTTTCATTA
This sequence comes from Candidatus Goldiibacteriota bacterium, assembly GCA_026414685.1. GTDB lineage: Bacteria > Oederibacteriota > PGYV01 > PGYV01 > DSYL01 > DSYL01. The sequence continues at coordinate 3,390 of JAOAIN010000060.1, read as the reverse complement.
TCATTTACAATTTTATGATATAAAAGTACAGGTATATTCATATATGAATTAATTATTTTAATAATGTCTTGTAGATTTCAGCGGCAATTGGAGCTGCTATGGTCATACCTTTTCCTTCTTCATCGCAGAGTATTGCCATGGCATATTCGGGTTTATCAGATGGAGCAAAGGAAATAAACCATGCATTCAATCCTTTACCACCACCTGATGTGCCTGTTTTTCCTGCAATAATTAGACCTTTTACTTTTGCTTTTTTTCCTATCCCTTCTTGAACAACTCTTTCCATGAGTGATTTTATTTTAATGGCTGTTGTTGATGATATTGCTCTTTTGGATTCTGACATTGTATTTTTATATATAAGTTTTCCATTTATATTTCTTATTTCTTTTATTATATAGGGATTGATATAGACACCGTTGTTTGCAATTATCTGTGCGAGTATTGCAGCGTGAAGCGGTGTTATAAGATATGGATTTTGTTTTGAAGGAGTTAGTCCACTTGCTACTTGGGCTAATTCAAATTTATCCTTAACTTCTGTGGGGAATGTACTTTTGTATACAGGAATTGAAATTTTCTCTTTTCTTAAAGGATCATAGAAACCAATATCAATATCCCTGTTGAAACCAAAACGGCTGGCATATTCTGATAAAAGATTTATGCCTATAGAAAATCCCAGGAAAGCACTTGCAATATTACAGGAAGTTTCAATTGCTTGTTCCATTGATTTTACTTTGCCATGTTTATCCCAGCACCAGAATGGTTTATTGGAAAACATTGTAGAACCTGCGCAACGAATAGGAAATACAGCGTTTTCTTTTAATCCGTTTTCATAAAAGGCAGATATGGTCAGCACTTTTGCAATTGAACCCGGTTCATATAATTTTTCAATTGCACGATTTATAAGGGGCTTATTTGTATTGTTTATTATTTTATTCCAATCCTTGTCAATGTTATTTGGATTGAATGTTGGCTGGCTATATATAGCAAGTATTTCACCTGTTGCAGGATTGAGTATTACAATTGCGCCTTTATACCATCCCATTGTTTTTGCAACTGCCTGCTGAATATGTGAATCAATTGTTAGGTATATTTTATTACCCTGCAGATATTGTTCTAAATATTTTTCAATTCCATATTTACCATGTTTTTCACTATCAAAGCCGATCACATGCGCTGCTTTAAAGTCAAGCATATATGTTTTTTTATTTTCTCCTGAGAGTAAATTATATCTTGCAAGTGGCTCTCCGTTTCTATCATATAAATAATATATTGCACCTTTATTTTTTTCTTCTTCTGCTATGGATAAATTTTTTCTTGCAGGAGTGAATTTAGGATTATATGTTAGTGCTTTTGTATAATAATTTATTGCCTGATTTAGATTACCAAAAGCATGATAGCAGCATCCAAGTCCAAAGAGTGCTTTTGAATCTGTGTTTTTTAGCCTGATTGCCTGGGTGAATTCTAGTTCAGCTTTTTTATAAAATCCATTGTCAAGATATATATTTCCATATTTCACATGATTGATTAAACTGTTTGATTTTAGACCAGCTGCAATTGCTTCTGTGTAGATTTTGATTGCTTTTTCAAAATCACCCTGTTTTACATAGATAAGCCCTAAACCATCAAGAGCAAGAGGTGAATTGGGTTTTATATTTAGTGCTTTGTTAAAATCAGACATTGCATAGGATAATTTGCCTTTTTCAAAATTTGATATACCACTTTTAATATAGATGAAATGTTTTAAGTTTTTTCCTGAAAAATAAAAAATAAAATAACCAAGTATAAGACCTACAACAATAAACAGTATTAACTGGATACGCTTTTTTTTATAATAATCACTGTCAGATAAATGATCTATTGGTTTGAATACTTTCATTTTTCATCTCCTTTAATTTTCAAACAGAAATATGATAACATATTATTTTATATAGACAAGAATTTTTTGAATGTTTTAATAAAAGACATTTTTAAGATTTACGTTTTTAAAACATATTTTTAAATATTATTAAATTAATACATTGCGAGACTGTCAAAAATTGTTTGGACATTTTATAAAACCAAAATTATTATTCGCAATAATTAATTAGAAATATATTTTTTTAAGTTAATACGTCTTATCCTTACTTTTACTCTTATGAAAAAAGGTGAAATAAAAAATTATAAAATTTACAAAATTTTTTACATTACCTACATTGCGCTGTTCTTGACATTATTTTTTTATTATTATACTATATAACAAACAGTAAAAATGGAGGTGTTTGTGTTTAATAGATTTTTGATTTTAATAAATTTAATAATGTTTTTAAATTTAACTATTTTTGCAGATGACTTTTATTATATTGGTTTTATTGGTAATTCTTTAAATGCGACAACCGATTCTCTTTATAAAGGTTTTGAATTATCTTTGAGTGAAAATAATACGGAAATAAAAATAAAGCCTTTATTTTTTGATGAAAACAATGAACAAATTACTGACCAAATAAAAAATACAGTAAATTTACTAGCTGTTCTTGGTTGCTTTAATGAAAAACATAAAAAAATAATCAATGAGATAAATGACATACCTTTGATTTCATTATCAAAGGATTTCATTGATTTTAATTACTTAAACAAACAAAATGTTTTCAGAATTTGTCCGAATGAAGTCCAATTGGCGCAGGATTTGGCGAGATTTGCGGTAGCAGTACTTGATAAAAGATACTATGCAATTATTTATTCGGAGGATGTTTCTGACTATTTAAAAGTAGCAGAAAAGTTTTCAGAAACAGTAAAGAGAAATGGTGCCAGAGTGGATTATTTAAGAAGTGTGGAGCCTACTAAAACTGATTTTACAAATATACTTTTGCGTTTAAGGGATTTAAAGATTCAGGTGATTTTTTTTATTGGGTCACTTGAGCAGGCGATCAATTTTGCTAGGCAATCATATGAAATGAAGACAGGTGCATTATTTATGTCAACAAGTGCCATAGGTAACAGAAATTTTATAAAAAAGTTAAAAAATGAAGCTGAAAAATCATGTTATGCTGATATTGCACCTGATAATCTTAATAAATTGAAAAAATTTAGGCCATTTTTAACTGAATATTATAAAACAGGAAAAAATGTGGATAAACATCTTGCCTATCTTTATGATGCTGTTTCAATTATTAAATTATGTTATAATAATAATGTGATTGATAGAGAAAATTTTATAAAATGTATCAAAGAGATAAATTATGATGGTGTGACAGGCAGGATCACTTTTGATAGTGTTGGTTTGAGAGAAAATCCGCCGAGTTATTTTTATATTATAGTAAAAAGAGAAATATTACAACGAAAACTGATGGGTCAGGAAGTGAAAAGATTCATGGAGGCAAAGTAAAAAATGGCAAAACGGCTTGGAGAATTACT
>JAOAIN010000045.1 GCA_026414685.1 Candidatus Goldiibacteriota bacterium | reverse complement strand
AAGGAGTTAAAGGAAAAATATTATTTAGAAGAGGTTGTTCCTTTAGATCAATTTGCACATACATATCATATTGAATTGATGGCAAAATTTAAAAGGAAAAGGAAATTTTGATATGGAGAAAATTTTTATCAGAACATTTGGCTGTCAGATGAATGAATATGATTCGGAAAGAATTGCTGGTATTCTTGCAAAAGAAGGTAAATATGAGTTTGTAAATACTGAAACTCAGGCAGATATTATTATAGTAAATACCTGTTCTGTAAGACAACACGCAGAAGATAGAGCTTTATCATATATAGGTAGATATGTAAATAGTAAAAAGGTGATTGTGGCAGGTTGCATGGCAGAAAATTACAAATCAAAACTTTTTATTAAATATCCAAAATTATTTGCAATAGTTGGGACATTTAATATTCCGTATATTGATAAAATCATAAAAAAGGGTGGATTATATACAGGAGAAAATAAGGATCTATATAAACCCGATATTATAAGAAATAAAAGTATAAAAAGTTATCTTACAATAATGCAAGGATGCAATAATTTTTGTTCCTATTGCATAGTTCCGTATGTGCGTGGTAGAGAAAGGTCCCGCCCTGTTTCTGAAATAGTCCAGGAGCTCAAAATATTGGCTGATAATGGTTGTAAGGAAGTCATGCTTCTTGGTCAGAATGTTAATTCTTATTTTGATGAAAATAAAAAAGTAAATTTTCCACAACTTCTTAAAGAGCTTGTGAAAATAGATGGTATTGAGAGAATCAGATTTATGACATCACATCCAAAGGATTTATCAGATGAATTAATTGAAACAGTTGCAACAGAAAAAAAACTTTGCAAGCATTTTCACCTACCAGTTCAATCTGGCAGCGACCATGTTCTAGAACTTATGAACAGAAATTATACGTCATCTTCATATATTGAAAAAACGTCAAAAATAAGAAAATTGATAAAAGATGTTGCAATCACTACAGACATATTAGTTGGATTTCCATGTGAAAATGAAAAGGATTTTGAAGATACTGTTAAACTGGTTAAGACAGTTAGATTTGATGATGCTTTTGTTTTTAAATATTCAGTTCGGCAGGGGACAGAAGCGGCAAAATTAAATGATGATGTTCCAGAAACTGAGAAACTAAGGCGTCTCAATTATATACTTGAAATACAAAAAAAGATAAGTGAAGATATTAATAAAAGATTTTTAGGACGTATTGTTGATGTTTTAGTTTTGGATAGGAGTTTTAAAAATAGTTTGGAATTTAAAGCTACAACAGAAACCAATAAAAAGGTATATATAAAAGGAACAGATGAAATGATAGGAAAAATTTTAAAAGTGAAGATTACAGAAATACGTTCAACAGATGCATTTGGTGGAGAGATAGTATGAAAATAAAAATTTTTATCATAATTTTATTGTTTATAAGTTTCTTAGGTTATGGACAAGATGAGGAAAAATACTATTTGTCAGCTATGGAAGCTTACAATACCAAAAATTTTGACAGAGCAAAGATATTATTTGAAGAATTCAATACAAAATATCCAGATTCAAAATATAAACCAAGTGTTTTATTAAAACTTGCAGAACTCCAGACCGATTTTTTTATTTCAGAAAAATTGTTTAATCAAGTCATGAAGGATTATAAGGATACTGAATATGAGGCAGAGGCTATTTTTGAACTTGGAAGAATTTATTTTGGCAGGGGTGAACATTTGAAATGTCAGGAAAATATGGACAAAATTATAAACAAATTTTCAAATACCGTGTGGATTGAGCCGGCATATTACTATTATTTACTTTCTTTGAATGTTCAGGGAAAATATCAGGAAATGGAAAAATTATATAAGGAATATTTTGAAAAGGGATTTTATTTATATAAAAATAGAATAAAAAATGTATATGCTGATATGAAATTTAAAAATGGTGCTTATGAAGAATGTATTCTTATTTATAAAGATATACTTGCAGAAAAAGATAATGAAAAATATATTTATATTCCACAGATTTATAAACGCTTAGCAATCTGTTATGAAAAACTTAAAGATGTGAATGGAAAAAATAAATATGAATATGATTTAAAACAATTTTACCCAAATTCAATAGAAGCTAAAAATATAACTGATACAGCAGAAGAAATCAAAATAATAGAAGATAAAAAAGATATTCCTGTATATAAAAATTTTATAAAAAAGGAAACCGTTGAAAGAAAGATTTTTTATACTATTCAAATTGGTGCTTTTACCAACGAAAGATTTGCTCAACAAACAGTTGATAAATTGAAAAATAAAAATTACAATGTTTTTACCAAGCAAGATGGGAAATTTATCAAAGTATATGTTGGTAGATTTGATACTAAAGAAGATGTAGAAAAATTTGCAAATGACTTTTCTAAAAAGGAAAAAATAATCAGTTATCTTATAAAACAAGCGTGGGACTGAATAGATAAAATTTATAATTAATGATTTGATTAATAAAATAATAAAATTTAAATAAATGCTATTATATGTAAACGAGAAATATCTTAAATTTTATATATAAGATATAATCTTTATTTTATTGACTTATTTTAATTTTATTTATAAAATAAAATCTGACATAAAATTTAACAAAACTTTTTTTTGTTTTAATTGTCTTATATATTAATGAAATTATATTATTAAAAGAGTGTGAGGTAAAAATGAAAAATTTGGAATTTTTTAAAAAAACAATAATAAATTTAATTATATTAATTTTATTTGCACTATCTTTATATGCAGGCCGACCACGTGTCCTATCAGTGACAATGGTGCCACCAGCTCCAAATTTTGGACAAGTAGTAACAGTAACAATAGAATTCTGTGCAAATCAGCAACCAGCAGAATTAGCAATAGCAGTGTCAAGTTATTCA
>JAOAIN010000026.1 GCA_026414685.1 Candidatus Goldiibacteriota bacterium | reverse complement strand
GAATATTAATTGCAGGTTTATTAAAATCAATTTTACCATCTTCCTTTTTTAATATTTTTACATATGTTGCTTTACTTTCATCCTGTTTTTCTCTTTTGTAAGAATTATTTTCAACCATTTCAAGAACTTTTAAAACAGTATCCGCAGATAATTTTGATAGTTTTTCATATAAGGTTATTGATGTGTCTTGTTTTTCTATAGGTATTTCTTCTATATATATAATATCTCCTGCATCTAATTTTTTTTCTATGAATTGATATGTGATACCTGTCTTTTCATCTCCATTTATTATTGCCCAGTTAATGGGAGAGGCACCACGGTATTTTGGTAAAATAGAAGCGTGAATGTTTATTGAATGAAATTTAGGAAAATATATCAATTCTTCTGGTAGTATCTGACCGAAAGATACAATCAAGTTTAAATCAGGATTATATTTTTTATATTTTTCTAAAAATGAAGCATCTTTTGCTTTTTCGGGTTGTAATACAGGTATGTCATATTTTATAGCAATCTGTTTTACAGGTGGGGGAGTTAAAATCTGTTTTCTTCCAACCGGTTTATCAGGTTGTGTAACAGTGAGTACTATCTGATGATTTGATTTAACAATGGTTTCAAAGACTGGAACTGCAAAATCAGGCGTGCCGAAAAATGCAATTTTCATTTTGCTTTAATCTTACTGCTGTTTTTTATTTCTTTTAGTTTTTTATCAAGCATTATTCTTTTTATAGGAGACATTCTATTTATGAATAATATTCCATTTAAATGGTCTATTTCATGTTGGATAGCGATTGATTCTAAACCTGTAAATTCCATTATTTTTTCATTTCCATCTTGATCATAAAATTTTACTTTTACAATTGAAGGCCTTACAATTTTTTCTGTTATTTCTGGAAAACTTAAACAACCTTCTTCATATTCTGTTTTTTCTTTGCTTTTTTCAATAATAACAGGGTTTACTATTTTAATAGGCCTTGGGGATTCTTTTGTTCCAGCATCTATAGTGATTAATTGTTTTAATATGCCTACCTGATTTGCAGCAAGCCCAACACCATTTGCAGCATACATTGTTTCCAGCATGTTATCCAGAATTTCTTTTATTTCTGAATTAAATTCAGTTACCAGTTCTGCCTTTTTTTTAAGGATTGGGTCGCCATATTTTCTTATTTCATAAATCATTTTTCACCTCTTTTAAAATTATATATTATTGAAATATGGTATTCAAGCAGAATTTTTCTTGAAACAACCTTTTATTTATGATAAATTTAGATTTGTTTATACAAAATAAATTGGCATAAAATTTGCTTAAAAAGGAGTTTTTATATGGCAATAACAAGAAAAGATGTTGAATATATTGCTAATTTATCGCGACTTACAATTTCTGATGTTGAAATTGAAGAGTATACCAAACAATTATCAGAGATTTTAGAGCATGTAAACAGATTACAGAAAATTAATACGGATAATATTGAGCCAATGTCTTATGCAGTTGAAATAAAAAATATTTACAGAGATGATATAAATGAACCATCTATTGACAGAAAAAAAGTTTTAGATGCTGCTCCAATTACAGAAAAGAATTGTTTTAAAGTTCCGAAAATAATTTAAAAGGTGAGAAATGGAATTATATTATGAAACAATAGAAAATTTACACAGTATGTTAATTTCAAAAAAGATAAAACCCAAAGATATACTTGATGATGTATTTAAAAGAATAGATACAATTGATCCGAAGATAAAAGCATATATATTATATACAAAAGAACTTGCATATAAAATGGCAGAAGAAGTAGAAAATAGAATAATGAAAAATGAAAATATAACAGAGTTAACCGGCATCCCGATAGGTATAAAAGATAATATGGTATTGGAAGGATTTCAAACAACCTGTGCTGCAAGAATGCTTGAAAATTACAAACCACCTTATACAGCAACTGTATTAAAGAAACTAAAGATAGCAGGAGCAGTATTTACTGGTAAATTAAATATGGACGAATATGCTTTTGGCTCTTCCACAGAAAATTCAGGTTTTTTTCCAACTCATAACCCATGGGATTTATCGCGTGTGCCTGGTGGGTCATCTGGTGGTTCTGCAGCAGCTGTTGCTGCGGGTATGTGTATTGCTGCCCTTGGCTCTGATACAGGTGGGTCTATAAAACAACCTGCGGCATTATGCGGTGTTACTGGATTAAAACCTACTTATGGCCGTGTATCAAGATTTGGCTTAGTTGCTTTTGGCTCATCTCTTGACCAGATAGGACCAATTACTTGGACAGCAAAGGATAATGCAATAATTTTAAAATATATTGCTGGTCATGATAAAAATGATTCTACATCAGTTAATCTCAATGTTCCTGATTATTATAAAAATATTAATATTGATGTAAAGGGTTTGAGAATTGGCCTGCCAGATGAATATTTCATTGAAGGAATTGATAATGACGTAAAACAAAAAGTGCTTGATGCCGTGAAATTATTTGAAAAGAATGGTGCAATTATAAAAAGAATAAACTTGCCGCATACAGAATATGCAATAGATGTTTATTATGTTATAGCAACCGCGGAAGCATCATCTAATCTTGCGCGTTTTGATGGTGTTCAGTATGGGCTGCGAGATTTTGAAGCGGATAATACAATTGATATGTACAAGAGATCAAGGCAGAAGGGATTTGGAAAAGAAACAAAAAGAAGAATAATGCTTGGCACTTATGTTTTATCATCTGGTTATTATGAGGCATATTATAAAAAAGCTCAGAAAGTAAGAAGACTGATAAAAAATGATTTTGATAATGCTTTTAAAGAGGTTGATATTATAATCACACCAACTTCTCCTACCACTGCTTTTAAAATAGGAGAAAAGGTAAATGACCCACTTACTATGTATTTATCTGATATTTTTACAATAGCTCCGAATCTGGCAGGATTACCAGCAATTTCAATCTGTTGTGGTTTTGATAAAAATAATTTACCTATAGGATTGCAGATAATAGGAAAGCATTTTAGTGAACAGGATATTTTGAATGCTTCTGCTTTTTTTCAAGAGAATACAGATTATCACAGAAAAAAGCCAGTTATCTTATAAATAAAGGAGGAACTTATGCTTTGCAGAAACTGTGGAAATAAAAATGGATTTCTAACGGTGGTGACTGATTATAAACCACTTGAGATGTGGGAATTCAATCAAGGCGCTTTAACTAGGTATTGTCAAAAAAATACAGGCGATATGGAAGTAGAAATTCAATGTGCTGCCTGTGGTTCAAACGATGTTGATCAAGAGGGTTTTGATGTTTTGATGTATACCGAAAATCCACTTGTCATTCTTTCAGATGAAGAATGGGATAAAAAAATAAATGAGTATAAAAAGGAAATGCCCGAAGAAGAAGTAGAAGAAGTAGAAGAAGAAAGTCAAGAAGAAGACAAAGAAGATTCAAAACAGGAATAAAATAAAGGAAGAAAAGAATGAATGATAAGTATGAAATAGTAATAGGGCTTGAAGTCCATGTTGAACTCTCAACAAAATCAAAAGCATTTTGTGGATGTTCAACACAATTTGGGGCAGAACCAAACACCAATATTTGTCCTGTTTGTCTTGGATTGCCAGGCGCACTTCCTGTTATAAATAGGGAAATGGTGCGTCGCGCTATCAAAGCAGGGCTTGCTTTGAATTGTACTATAGCAAAATACTCAAAATTTGATAGAAAAAATTATTATTACCCCGATCTACCCAAAGCATATCAGATATCACAGTATGATATGCCTATTGCTTCAAATGGTTATCTTGAAATAGTTAAAAAAGATGGAACAGTAAAAAAAATAGGCATAAAGAGGTTGCATATGGAAGAGGATGCAGGCAAACTTTTACATCTTACAAAAACAGGACAGATAGGAGAAGCTGAGTCATCACTTGTTGATTATAATAGAGCAGGAGTTCCTTTAATTGAAATTGTAAGTGAGCCAGACATAAGAACATCTGAGGAAGCGTATTTATACCTTACAGCATTAAAGTCAATAATGAAATATATTGATGTTTCTGATTGCAATATGGAAGAAGGCTCTTTGCGCTGTGATGCTAACATTTCTGTGAGAAAAAAAGGAGACGAAAAACTGGGAGTAAAAGTTGAAATAAAAAATATGAATTCATTTAAAAATGTTCAGAAAGCGCTTGATTATGAGGCTCAACGTCAGATAAAAATGTTGGAATCAAATGAAACAATAATACAGGAGACAAGACTTTGGGATGCAAATAAAGAGATGACTTTTTCAATGAGAAGCAAAGAAGAATCTCATGATTACAGGTATTTTCCAGAACCGGATTTACCACCACTTGAAATAAGTCAGGCAGAGATAGAAGAGATAAAAAAAGAAATACCCGAACTTCCGCAGGAAAAATTAAAAAGATTTATAAAAGAATATAATTTACCTGAATATGATGCATCTATTTTGATTTCTGACAAGCAAATTTCTATGTTTTATGAAGATGCAGTGAAAATATCAAAAGAACCGAAACTTACATCAAATTGGATAATGACAGAACTTTTAAGAAGAATGAATGAGAGCAATATAGAAGATATAAATAAAACAAAGATAACTGCGGAGAATCTGGGAAAACTTATTTTATTGATAAAAGATGGAACAATAAGTGGTAAAATTGCAAAGATGGTATTTGATGAAATGTTTAAAAGTGGAGCTGCTCCTGATACAATAGTAAAGGAAAAGGGACTTACTCAGATTACAGATTTAAAAGAAATAGAAGCGATAATAGATAAGGTTATAAATTCTAACCAAGAATTGGTTGGC
>JAOAIN010000008.1 GCA_026414685.1 Candidatus Goldiibacteriota bacterium | reverse complement strand
GCAGACGCGCCAGACTTAGGATCTGGTCCGGTTCCGGGTGTGGGTTCAAGTCCCTCTCCTCGCACCATTTTAATTTTTAAGGAGGATTTTAATGAAATATGAAATAAAAGATGAAAAAAATTGTACCAAGGTGATAGAGGTAAATCTTGATGCTACGGATATTGAGCCAGTATATAAAAAGATATTAAAAAATATAAAGGATAATGCTCAGGTTGATGGTTACAGAAAAGGCAAGGCTCCAGAAGAAATTGTAAAAAAAATGTTTGAAAAAACAATACATGATGAGACCCAGAAAGATTTAATACTTGGCACAGCCAGAAAAATACTTGATGAAACAAAATTACATATGGTGGTAGATCCCATATTAGGTGATGTTAAATCAGAACTTCCAGATAATTTAAGTTTTAAAATAATAGTAGAAGTTAATCCAGTATTTGAAATAAAAGATTATAAAGGGATTAAAGTTCAACTCAAACATTTTAAAGAAGTTACACAGGAAGATATTAATAGAGAAATAAATAAAATTAGACAGTCGCGGGGTGTTTTAAAAGAATCTCAAAAAGATGAGATAAAGGACGGTGATTATATTGTAGCATCAATCATAGGATTTATTGATGGAAAACCAGAACCTGATTTAACAGGAGAAGATGAATTAATAAAAATTGGAGAAGGGACTGTTCTTGCAGACATTGAGAATGGTATAAAGAGCATGAAAAAAGGAGAAGAAAAAGAAATAAAAACAAAGTTACCAGATGATTATTTTAATAAAAAGTTCGCAGGTAAAGATGCAGTATTTAAAATAAAAGTAAAATCAATAAAAGAATTACAGGTGCCAGAATTCAATGATGAATTTGTAAAATCTTTAGGTGGACCATATCAGACAAAAGAAGAAATGATTGATTTAATAAAAAGAGAACTTGAAAAATATTTAAAACAGCAGATAAGAATTCAGAATATTGAGATGATATTCAATGAACTTTTAAAAGATAATCAATTTGAGGTGTCAAGAAGTCTAGTGGAAATGGAGGCAAACGAGCTTTTAAGACGTTATGAAAATAGACTCCTTTCACAGGGATTATCAATTGAAAAATTAGGAATGGATAGAGCAAAAATTAGAGAAGCACAATTAAAAACAGCAGAAGAAAATGTACGATTGAAATATATTTTAAGAAAAATTGGCGAAATGGAAAGTATAGAAATAACTGATACTGATGTTGAAAATGAGATTAAGAGAATAGCAGCAGAAAATAAAGAAGATGCAGATGCAATGATAAAAAGAGCAAAACCTAATTGGGATCTTTTAAAAGCGCAGCTACTAGAAGATAGAGTCATAGATAAACTTTTAGAATATGCAGAGAAAAATGTTCGTTAAGGATGTTCGCTAAGAATGTTTGTAAAATATGTTTACTAAATATGTTTGAAAAATTTTAACATTTTTTGCAAACATTAATAAAGAATATAAGTAGAAAACATTTTATGGAGGTGAAATATGAGTTTGATACCAATAGTTGTAGAACAGGGTGATAGAGGAGAACGAGCTTATGATATATATTCAAGATTATTGAAGGAAAGGATAGTTTTTATAGGAATGCCAATAGATGATGACATAGCAAATCTTATAATTGCGCAGCTTTTGTTTTTAGATGGAGAAGATTCGGGTAAAGAAATTTCTTTATACATAAACAGTCCAGGTGGTATAGTGAGTTCTGGTATGGCAATATATGATACAATGCAGTATATTAAATCTCCTGTTACAACAATATGTGTAGGTCAGGCAGCTAGTATGGCTGCCGTATTGCTCGCAGCTGGCACAAAAGGCAAAAGATATGCTCTTCCTAATTCCAGAATTTTAATTCATCAACCCATGGGTGGAGTCCAAGGACAAGCAACAGATATAGATATACATGCAAAGGAAATTTTAAAATTAAGAGATAGGTTGAATAAGATACTTGCCAAACATACGGGACAATCACTTAAAAAAATAGAAAAGGATACTGATAGAGATTTTTATATGACAGCAGAAGAGGCAAAGGACTATGGCATTATTGACGAAATTATAGAAAGCAGAAAAGAAATAACAAAAGAAGGAAAATAAATATGCATAAATGTTCATTTTGTGGAAAAAAGGAAAAAGAGGTAAAAAAAATAATTATTTCTGATGGTAGTGCAATATGCAATGAATGTATAGATATTTTTAAAGAAGTTGATGAATTAGAAGAAAGCGAAGAACATAGATATAATTTGCAAAAACTGCCTACACCAAAGGAAATAAAAAATTTTTTAGACCAGTACATCATCTCCCAGGAATCTGCAAAGAAGATATTATCAGTAGCAGTATACAACCATTATAAGAGAATATTTTTAAAAACAAAAGATAATATAGAAATGCAGAAATCAAATATACTGCTCATTGGACCTACTGGCTCTGGAAAAACACTGCTTGCAGAGACCCTAGCAAAAATTTTACATGTCCCATTTGCAATTTCTGATGCAACAACTTTAACAGAAGCAGGCTATGTTGGTGAAGATGTGGAAAATATTATACTTAGATTACTTGAGAATGCAAATTTTAATATAGAACTGGCAGAAAAGGGTATTGTCTATATAGACGAGATAGATAAAATTGCAAAGAAGTCAGAAAATATTTCCATTACAAGAGATGTATCCGGTGAGGGTGTCCAGCAAGCACTTTTAAAAATACTGGAAGGCACAATTGCCAATATTCCACCAAAAGGTGGCAGAAAGCATCCATATCAGGAATATATCAAAGTTAACACACGTAATATTTTATTCATAGTAGGTGGTGCATTTGTTGGTCTTGATAAAATAGTACAAAAGAGATTGCAAAAGAAAGTTTTTGGTTATAAAAATAAAGAAGAATCAAGTATTACAGTAAAAGACAAATATGAAATCTTATCACAAACACTACCCATAGATTTAATAAAATTTGGTATGATTCCAGAATTTGTAGGTCGTGTACCTGTCATAGCTTCACTTTCTGAACTAGGAGAAAAAGAATTGATAGATATACTTGACAAACCGAAAAATTCAATTTTAAAACAATATGAAGTTTTATTAAAACATGACGGTGTTGATTTTAAATTTACAGAAGCGGCCAAAATAGCAGTGGCAAGAGAAGCAATAAAAAAAGAAATAGGTGCCAGGGGACTACGGTCAATCATAGAATCAATAATGATTGATATTATGTATGAATTACCATCAATTAAAGGAGCTAAAGAAGTTGTCATTGATCTTGATATAGTAGAAGGTAGGAAAAATAAACTGGAAGCAATCAAAAAAGATAAAATTGCGTAAGGGTGTAATATGGCTGATATAGAAGACAAACAAAATAAAGAAGAAGAGAAAAAAATAGAAAGAGTTCCATTATTAGCTTTAAGGGATCTGGTTATTTTCCCTAACATGGTGATACCTCTTTTTGTTGGTAGGGAGAAATCAATAAAAGCACTTGAAGTGGCAATGGAGAGAGATAGAATAATATTTTTAGTGGCGCAGAAAGATGCAAGAACAGATGATCCACAGAAAAAAGATATATATCAAGTTGGAACAATTTCTGAAATACTGCAGATATTAAAACTTCCTGATGGTGCTATACGAGTTCTTGTTGAGGGATTGACACGAGTAAAAATAAAAGAGTATTTACAAGAAGAACCATATTTTGAAGTTTCAATAGAAAGAATAAATGAAAATGCTGAAAAGACAAAAGAGACAGAAGCATTAATGCGCATGGTTATGGAAGAATTTCAAAAATATGTTCGTATGAATAAGAAGATCCCACCAGAGACACTTATGTCTGTTTCAGAAATAGAGCATCCTGGACGTCTTGCAGATGTTATCGCTGCTCATATTTATTTAAAACATGAAGAAAAACAGAAATTGCTGGAGTTGGAAGACCCCACACAAAGATTACAACAGTTATCCACCTATTTACACAGAGAAAACGAAATACTGGATATTGAAAGAAAGATACAGGGAAAGGTAAAAAGCCAGCTAGAAAAATCTCAGCGAGAATATTATTTGTATGAACAATTAAAAGCAATACAAAAAGAGCTTGGTAAAACAGATTCCACTTATAATGAAGTGGAAGAATTAAGGACAAAAATAAAAAAGGCAAAGATGCCAAAAGATGCAGAAGATAAAGCGTTAAAGGAATTATCTCGTCTTGAAAAAATGATGCCAATGTCAGCAGAGGCAACGGTTATAAGGACATATCTTGATTGGCTTATAAATCTTCCATGGAATTTTAAAACAAAGGATAAATTGGATATTAAAAACGTTGAAAAGATTTTAAATGAAGATCATTTTGGACTAGAAAAACCAAAAGAAAGAATAATAGAATATTTAGCAGTTAAAAAGAATATAAAGGATAAAAAAGTCCCTGATCCTATTATATGTTTTGTAGGACCACCTGGAGTTGGTAAAACATCTTTAGCAAGG
>JAOAIN010000247.1 GCA_026414685.1 Candidatus Goldiibacteriota bacterium | reverse complement strand
CGCTCGGAAATCTTCTCCACCTGGATTTGCATTTGCAAAAGTAACTGATGTGCCATTAACAGTATATTGACCTGCATAGGTTGTTCTGTGGGATGAAGCAGCAAGCTGTCCCATTACCCAGTTCATTGCTGCTGCTGCTTTCTGAAATTGCGGTATATTCCATGAAGTATCTCTGGAGTCACCATTTGCCTGCAATGCTTCTGCAAAACATCTGTAATAATATGGAGCAGAATAATCATACCAGGAATTTGCTTGAGGACCACCAAATTCAGGCCTGTCGCCAGCTGGATACCCCCCGCTTACTGCCCAATTTGTGAGCTCGCCCCATGTATTTCCACCTTTTGCATATCCATCATAACCGATGATACCGGATGTGTATCTTCCATCACCTGAGACAGTGCCTTCTGCTTTTTCAACTAAGAATCTCATCATATCAAGAGCCATGTCTCTATATCTTATTGGCTGTCCATCCCATCTTGTGTATCCTGTATTATCGCCCCATTGTCTCCATGCAATCAATGCAGCAAGCGCAATATCCACATCTCCATCTGCCGCTGAATCAGCACCTGGACCATTCCAGCCAGGTGCATGATAACCATATGGATAAGCAGGAGAACATATTTGACCATTACTGTATCTGGCTACTCCATTAAACCAGCAGTTGTCATTCAAATAAAACCAAAGTCCATCAAATGTTGTTTTATCTCCCATAAGTGCAGCAGCAAGCAGTGCATAACCATGGCCTTCGGAACAGAATGGTTGAGATTCAAACCTAATTCCCTGGACTCCGCGTATTGTTCCACCAGCATAATTTGCTCTGTTCATCATAATCTGGTAAGCATCTCTTATCCATTTTTCCAGTTCCGCGTGTGTTACACCGTCAGGTAAATGTGCCCAATCAGCGATTGAGTATAAAGTTGTTTGTCCACCAGCAGGATAATTGATAAATTGTGGGAAAGGCATTGTAGGGTTGCCAGAGTTTATATTTACTGTTATTGCACTATATATATTATTAAAAATAAATAGAGATATAATAAATAGAAAAGGTGTAAATTTTTTCTTCACAACCCTTACCACCTTTCAAAAATAATTACTGATAAAATGTTTCAATACTTAGATACACTTATATCATACTCATTTCCACAATATAAAATACAGTTCTAATTTTTCTAATTTATAATTATATCATTTAAAATTATATAAGTCAAATTTTTAATTATAGCGTTTAAACATAATTTTAGACATTTTTTAGGCGAAAAGGTTTCGGTATTTTTTATCACAATTAAATAGGTTTAAACCGATGGATTTGTATGTTTTAGAGACGTGGTTTTATCCACGTCTCAGACACAGAATGGAAATAAACAATGAGAAACAAAACAAAAAATATTGCAAAGCAAAGTCTTTTAATAAATAAAATCGTAGAGACGCCTTTCAAAGGCGTCTCAATAAAAATATTTTAGGTGTCAAAAATTATCTATTTTGACCTTAATATTATCAATGTTTGAATATGAGAATTGACTATTTTTTCAGTTTCATCCTTTATTGTTATTATAATCAAATAAATTCCATTGGCAAGATTTTTAAAATTTATATTTTCTATTTTTATCGTATTGTTGATAATTTCATCGTTGTTTTTTATTATTTCCCTTATTAATCTACCGCTTTTTGTGTAAATTTTTACATACGCTGTTTTGTATTGATTATTGCAAAGAAGAAATATTCTCATGTCGTGTTTTCTCGGATCAAATGGGTTTGGATAAATATTGATTGTTTTAATTTGCGATTCTTCTTTTGAACTTGGGGTCTGAGTGTATGTGTGAGTTGGCAAAATAATAACAGAAGTTTCTGTTTGTGTAAAAGTAATTGTTATTGTTGCAGTGAAAGTTATATATGGAGTTAAATTGGTCTGGGTTTCTGTATTAGTTGGAGAAGGTGTTGGAGTGTCTGTAAAGATGTAATATGGAGTTGGTGTTTGGGTTGATGTGTAAGTAAATGTGGATGTATAAGAAGGAGTAATATAAGGAGTATAAGTCGGAGATGATACAGTATTGCAAACCAAGGTAACCTGAGCGTTGTCTACGCTTGACACTAATCCATTTACTGTTATCCATGCAGTATTATTTAATATACTATCGCTTGTTGGACAGCCAGGATCCTGAGTTACTACAAAGTATTGTATCTGACCGCAATCTCCTGCTTTTAATTCGTTTATATTACACTGGATTGTTCTGTTACCTGGATTATATGAACATGAACCAGTTGTTGATACAAACCCACCCCAGTTAAGATGATTAGGTATGGAATCAAATACAACAATATTTGATATTTTTGTATTTGCAACAGGTGCATTTCCGAAAACCTTTCTCCACGCATATCCATCCCATTCTTCTATGAGTATATTTTCTATTTTTGTTAAAGTTGTCTGACAGGCATGTTTGTTGACTTTGTTAAGAACAACGCCTGGTGTTGCTAAATCACCATCGGTCCAGTCGGGTGATATGGGATACATCATCACTTGTGGACCTGAGACAATAACATCAGATGTCTGCTGGGACCAGTCATCTGTCCAGTCTTGGGGATTATAATTTGCAGTTAAACGTGCTTCAAAATAAAAAGGTGTTGTTGCAGTTCCTAAATGGATTCTGCTCATATTACCCCAGTAATTATATAAATGGTGGGTAGGAGCAGATGGCATAGAAGATGGTTGTATTATGATTCTCTTATTATAGTATTTGCCTGATAATGGGTCATAGCAGGGAGTTGGTGTACAAGCAGAATAATTTTCAGATGATATATTTAATGTCATTCCTGGTGGTTGTATCTGATTTATATATAATTGCCATTCACCTTCGTGGTTGGAAGAATTAACAAAATATGAAATTCTGTAATTATTCCAATCAATTACCGGCTCTGCTGCTTCATGGTGTCCTGCAAAATCTAAATATATTTCTGTGTCAGATGCACCTGGCACACTTCTAACCCCAGCAGAAAAAATAATACCATTATGACCACCTTCAAGCCAAGTGGTTGATGAATTACAGAAATTAATTGTGTATGTGATTGTATTGTAGGGATTTACAATAACAGGATTTGCCGTTTTTGTAATTGACAAAGATGGTGCAACTATGTCAATGCAGTTTGTCTTGCAGATGGTTGTTATTTCATTTGCTTCATCTGATGTTGTCCAGCCAGTTCCATTTGCAGCCCTGATATCAGAAGTTATACAGTATTTACCAGGTGAAACATTATCGCCAACACGCACTATAAGTGTTATGCCTGACATTGTTGCTGAATAATTTTGGTTCTGTAGTCCAGGCACAGTAAAAGGTCCCCATTCATAAACATTGGATGATGGATTAGAAGGTGCTGTGGGAGATGATGCAAGATATTGAAAGCCAGCAGGCAAGGTATCCCTGATATAAACACCAGTTGCAGTTATAGAGCCTAAATTTCTGTAATTAATCCAGTAGGTGATAGTGTCGCCAGGATAAGTATAAGTTTTATTTACTGCTTTATAAATTTTCATATTTGCCTGCGCATTCCAGTTAGCAGGATTTGGATGATTTCCGGTTAAAGTAAGTAGCCCTAATACCCTAAAGAAACAGTGGAAATATAAAGGAACAGAAGTCAAATAATTATCACCTGCTATTTCAACGCCCCACTCAATAAGTAACTCTCTTAACCATTGCCCCATTAAGTCAAAATTTTGTGATATTACAACAGCACCAGCTGATGCTCCAAATAAAAAATTTGTATGAAAATCAAAGTAAGATGAACCGTTTAGTTGAAATGCAACAATTGATGGTGAACCGCGGTAAGTGATAGGAGAAGCTCCGTATGTTTTACAACCATAAACACCTGCTGCCTGCGGGTCATTTAAATAATTTGCAAGTTTGATTGCTGCGTCTCTTTCATAAGTGTTACTGCCTGCTATTACTTGGTGTGTTGTCGGGTCCCATGATGTTGATGGGTTTCCATACCATAAATAATCAAGTGCGTGTCTCCAAGGCGCTCGGAAATCTTCTCCACCTGGATTTGCATTTGCAAAAGTAACTGATGTGCCATTAACAGTATATTGACCTGCATAGGTTGTTCTGTGGGATGAAGCAGCAAGC
>JAOAIN010000190.1 GCA_026414685.1 Candidatus Goldiibacteriota bacterium | reverse complement strand
ATTATAAGTCAATGACACAGCAGTATTACATCTCCATAAATACATTGCCCGCATTGCGACTATAAATGGATTATTAAAAACATCTTCTGCAATTGTAAAATCAACAGAACGACCCACTCCTGGGACATTCACATAATATGTTCCAGGAGTTGAAAAGGAAGAAAAATCGCCTTTATAAACTGTTTCACCACTGTCAGATGCATTTATTGCACTTCCAAGATTACCAGTGTACACAACTGCTCCAGTAGATGAATTTCTAACTTCAAATGTGGTTGCTGACTGTGCGCAAGTAAAACCTTTAGCACCATTTGGAATAAAACCTATTGAATTTATTCTGACATGGGAATCAGCTGATTTTATTGGGAAATAAAAAATTAAAAGAAATATAATTAGATGAGACAAAATTTTAATTTTTTGCAAATTTTTCTCCTTTTTTTATATTTTTGCGAACAAATCTAAGTTAGTTTTGGAGAATTTTATCGTTTAAATTTACAATAATTATAGCATATTTTATATAAAAAGTCAAATTTTATTAAACTTTTTAACAAATGATTAATTTAATATATTGTTCAATACAACAAATGCACCAATTTTTCTTATTACTTCTTTATTTCTACCAGTAACTTCTATTACATAATAATATAAACCATTTGCTAATTGCTTTTTAGGAATATGTTCAATAATATTTTTTCCTGAATAAAAATTATACATTATAAAATCAGCTATTTTTCTATCACTGTATGAAAATATTTTTATACGTATTGAGTCAGAAAAACCTGTTGTATTAATCAAAAATTTTATTTTTGAACCATTCATAGGATTAGGATAAACTAGCACATCATTTAATTTAATATATGTATAAATTTCTGTAGGTGTCATTGTAATTGTAGGAGTAACTGTAAGTGTTGGAGTAATTGTTGGTGTGGGAGGCGTCCCAGTAATAGTAGGAGTCGGAGTTGGAACTTGATTTATCATTGCTGCAAGTGCATAAACTAAAGCTGCATTCCAGTTAATAGCAACTTCATTTGTTGTGTAATTGTCATATGCATCAACCCATGAATTTGCATTTGGCTGTGGTCCACCTATTAAATATCCGGGCCAGGGTTGAGTAATTCCATCTGCACCTGATGGTCTGTGATGTGGATTTAAAGGTGGATTATTACCAAGTCCTGTTACCATAGAACGGCAATAATAGTTTCTACCAAATAAGTGGTCAATAATTGCCTGTATTGCATTTAAATAAACCTGATTTGATGTCATTAAATATGCCATATAAAGTGTAAGAGATACCCTTGCAACTGTTCCATTTACTCCCCACCAATACGATGACCCGAGAACTCTGCCATATCCATGGTTATTAATATTATAAACATAAGAATCTGCTGTTGAAATGGTATCATTTTTAATATCATCTATTATTATATTATCCTTGCCTGTTTGAGTTGACATATAATATGTAAACATTCCAAGATTTTCAACATCTCCCCAATCAAAAGCCCATCTTATTTTATTTGAATAACCATTAGCCCTTGTTATGAAATCCTGGTGAGCAGTTGTATTCCCTGTTGCTTCCCATATTTCTGCAGCTGCCCAGAGACGGTCATCTGCATCATTTGTATTATATCCACCAGTTGAAAAAGCACTCTGATCAGGAGATTTATTTGAAGGATTATTATATAAAAACCAGTAACTATTAAGTGCTGCATTTAAACAAGTATCTGCATATGTATTATCATAGGGTCTAAATAATCTTGAAGCCATTGCAAGCATTGCAACAAAATCAGCAGTTGCAGCAGAGCCCCAGTCAACATAATATCTCGTAGCAGTTTCATTTTCTGGCATTATTGTTCCACCAAAATTCAGTGTTGAAATTTTATGAGAAACTTTTCCAGACCCATCAGGATAAGCCATTTTTAAAAGCCAATCTGTCTCCCATTTTAATTCTTTTAAATAATCAGGATAACCAGAAGCAGTATTAGGTAAATTTAAATTAATTGATTGGATTTTATCCTTAAAATGCAGCCATGCAAAACCTAAAACACCAACAGTTATACCTGCATTTACAACATATTTATTATAATCACCTGCATCATGCCAACCACCTTTTCCATCCCTTATATTATTTCCAAAACCAATATAATTCTGGTTTGCATCATTTAAATGACAGGCAGCATGGGAGTAAGTGTATCCGCCATGTGTGCCAGATACTGCTGTTCCACATCTCCACAGATAAAATCCTCTAAAAACAGTATAAAATGCAAAATCATAAACGTTATCTTCTATAGGAAAAACAAAAGACTGTCCAACACCTGGAACATCCAAATAATAATTGCCAGGGGCAGTCACAGAAGAAAAATCAGCAATCCATATTGTCTCTGATGTATCAGAGTTATTACCAAAATAAGTTGCTGTTCCAGAATAAACAATAGTATTACCAGGTGAAGTTTTTAAATTAAAAGTAATTGTTGGTGAAGATGGCGCTTTAATAGATGCTTTCTTTATACTATTGTTTAAAAAACCCAAAGAATTCAAACGGACATCTGTATTAGCAGAAAAAACAAAAGAAAAAAATAAAAAAGCAAAAGAAAAAATCAAACAAAGTTTTTTATTCATAGCATCTCCTTTCAAAAATAATTTTGAAATTTAAAATCATAAGTCATAAATTATTACGCGCTTTCTCTTATTATTAACTCTGGTTGAAAAATCACCACTTCATTTATAATATTTTTTTCTGACTCCATTTGATTTATAAGCATTTTAACAGCTGCTCTGCCCATCTCAAATATTGGCTGTTTTACTGTTGTAAGTGCCGGTGTTATCATAGAAGAAACAACAATATCATCATATCCAACTATTGCTACGTCTTCTGGAATTTTTACTCCTCTTTCCTGTGCTCTTTTTATAAGTCCCATTGCAGCAATATCACCTGCTGCACAGAATATAGCATCTATGCCTTTTTTATTTTCAATAAATTTATCAAAAATCTTTCTACCTTCTTCAAATGTATAGCAAACTGTTTCAAGCATTATTTTT
The DNA here is from genome assembly GCA_026414685.1 of Candidatus Goldiibacteriota bacterium. Lineage (GTDB taxonomy): Bacteria > Oederibacteriota > PGYV01 > PGYV01 > DSYL01 > DSYL01. Next base: position 7,765 of record JAOAIN010000190.1, on the reverse strand, counting down.
TTTCGCAAATCTATATCATTTTCTTTAAGTGCCTTTTTATATCCTTCTAGACGTTCATAAACATTTTTACCACCTTCTGCCACCTTACCTGTTAGTATACCTATTTTTCTTCTACCCTTTTTGATAAGATATGAGGTGGCCATATATGCACCATGAAAATTATCAACTTTTACTCCTGGAAAACCATCAACTGTATCTTCTATCAATACAATTGGTGTATTGTGTTTTTTAAACTCATTTAGTATTGTTATCTCAGGTCTTAAACTTATTGTAATTACTCCATCTGCTCTTCTTCCATATAAAATATCTTTTAATGTATCTTCACCAAAATCATCATGTGTAGAATATTGATTCATTTTATACTTTGTTTCAAATATTGTTTTGCCTATTCCATTTAAAATATCCATTTTAAACCAAGCAAAAAAAAGATTTGAAGTAACTGCAATTGTATTTGTCTTACCTTTTACTAAGCTTTGTCCTAAATAATTAGGATAATAATTTAGTTCTTTAACTGCTCGCATAACTTTTTCTTTTGTTTCTTGACTTATACGCGGGTCATTCCTCATAACCATTGAAACAGTAGTAGGAGTTACACCTACCTTTTTAGCAACATCTTTAATAGTTACTGCCATAATTTATCTCCTCCCTTATAAATTACATTAGTGATGTTATAACATATACTAATGGAGCATTCCAATTTATTGCTACCTCATTTGATGCATATGAGCCAGTATCATCAACATAACACTTTGCTGCAGGAGTATCAAAAGAAAGTTGCTTTAAAACAGGGTCATTTTTTTTCATATTTGGTCCACCTGCAAGCAATCCCGGATATGGTTCTTCAATATTATCTGATACAGTTGGTCTATGATGTATATTTCTGACATAATTTGTTCCAATACCTGTAATATAGCTTTTTGAGAATGGATTCCTACCAAATAAATAATGTAAAGTTTCCCTTGCACCTTGCCTATATTTTTCTGTTTTATCATTATTTAGAATTTCAGAAGCAACTAATAAATTAATAGCATAATTTAAAGCTATAGAATTTGAGCCCCATATATAATCTTTTTCTTCCAAAATATATTTATAACCATTATTTTCTATTCTTTCAAGCAATGAATCAACATGTTTTGTTAAATCTTCTTTGATTTTTTGAATAAATTCTAAATCTTTATCTTTTCTTTCTGAATAAAGATAGGAAAACATTGCGAGAACATAAACCTCCCACCAGTATGCAGGAGCAGATATCAATGGCTGCCAGTAATTATAGTTTTTCAATATATATTCTCTGTAACTATCTTTACCAGTTGTTAAAAAAAGTTCTGTAGCTGCCCAAAAACGCTCATCTCCATCAAACCCATCTGAATACTGTCCGGTATTTGTTCCTGCAGGATTTTTAAATCCACCTTTGGGAATTTGTCCAGGATGATAATATAAAAATCGCCATGCTTTTTCTGCAGCATTAAGACATTTATCTGCAAATTCAGAATCAAAATCTTTATAGATTCTCACAGCAATTGCAGCAACTGCAGCCAAATTACCTGTTGCTGTTGTGGTTATTTCATATATATATTGTTGAGCAATGTCATCTTCTGGTTTTTTATGCATTTCAGGGAAACGCTCAGTTGTTACTTTATGATAAACAGCGCCATCTTGTCTTTGCATTTTTAACATCCATTCAATATTCCATTTTGCTTCCTTAAGTATATCTGGCATTGATTTATTTGTTTCGTGGATATTGAATTTAAAATCTTTTAATTTAGAAGTATATCTTTCATAAGCATACAAAAGTGTGGCTGTTGAAATGCCAGAATTAACAACATATTTTCCATAATCACCAGCATCATGCCATCCACCTGTAACATTTATTTCGCCTTTTTCAAGTAATGATGGATGAAGTAATGCTGGTTTGAAATGACACGCAGAATGACTAAACCCATTATCATCTTTTACCTCTGTTCCGCATCTTTGTAAATAAAAGCTATATAATGTTTTATGTAAAACATCTCTTAAAATATTATCTCCAATTTTAAATTTGTATGATATTCCTGCACCATCTGTTTCAATATAATATTCTCCTGGTTCCATCAATTTAGAAAAATCACCAATATAACATTTATCTCCAGAATCATAATCAGATATTGGACCTTTTAATAATCCCGAAAAAATTTGTTTATTATCACTCACACGTTTTATTACGAAATTTTTTGATGGCGCTGTTACAATAACGTATTTTTCTTCATTTATATGATATCCAACCTGATCAACTTTAATATATAATCCTGTTTCTATTTTTTCCGAAGTATATGATAAATTAGAAACTAAAAATAAAAAAATTGTAACTAGTATAAACTCTTTCACATTATTCTCCTTTATATTTTATTTCAACGTTAAAATAATTTTATTAAATTAATAATTATTTTTCAAGTATTATTTAATATGATTTTATTTTTTCTTTAAGTTTTTTTGAAACAAATAAAGGAACGAATTTATTATAAGGACCGTTATGATATGCAAGTTCTTTGACAGCAGAAGAAGAAATATACAAATATGTTTCATCAGGCATCATATATATCATTTCAATATGATTACCAAGACGTTTATTAATTAAATTCAATTGAAATTCATATTCAAAATCAGAAAATGCTCGCAAACCACGAATCACAATAAACCTTTTTATTTTTTTTAAATAGTTAACTAATAGCCCTTTATATGAATCAACTTTAACATTTTTTAAATTTTTTAAGGAATTTTTTACCATTATTACTCTTTCTTCAAGTGTAAATAATGGTTTTTTATGTTTATTCTCAGCAACAGCAACAATAACTTCATCAAACATTTTGCTTGCACGCTTAATAATATCAAGATGACCATTTGTGATTGGATCAAAAGTACCTGGATAAACAACTTTATTTTTCATTAATTTTTCCCTCCATTAATATTTAAATATGCAGTGAGTGTATTTTTCATTAACATTGCTCTTGTCATGGGACCTACTCCGCCAGGAACGGGAGTTATATATGATACTTTTTCTTTTACATTTTCAAAATCAACATCTCCACATAATTTGCCATTCTCATCTTTGTTCATGCCTACATCTATTATAATAGCACCATCTTTGACCATATCTTCAGTTATCATTTTTGGTTTTCCTATTGCAGCCACAAGAATATCAGCCCTTTTTGTAATTTCTTTTAAATTTTTAGTTTTGGAATGACATATGGTAATTGTGGCATGTTCTTGCATAAGTAACATTGCCATAGGTTTGCCAACAATATTTGATCTACCTATAACTACTGCTTCTTTACCTTTTATTTCAACCCCAGTACTTTTAATTAATTCAATACATCCAGCTGGAGTACATGGCAACAAACCTTTATTTCCTGTAAAAAGTTTTCCTGCATTTATATAAGTAAATCCATCAACATCTTTTTCAGGTAGTATGGTATTTATGACAGTTTCTTCTTTTATGTGGTTAGGAAGTGGTAACTGAACAATTATTCCATGTATTTTATCAGAATTATTTAATTTATTTATAAGTTCTTTTATTTTTTCTTCTGATATATCTTCAGGTAATTTATGAATTTCAGAATAAAAACCAATTTCTTGACAATCCTTTTCTTTATTTTTTACATATATATTTGAAGCTTCATCATTACCTACAAGAATAACAGCAAGTCCAGGTTTTTGTTTAAATTCCTTTATTTCATTTTTTATCTTCTCTCTTATTTTCTGGGCAATTGTTTTTCCATCTATGATTTTTGCAGTCATTTCATACTCCTTTTAAATTTTTATCTATTATAATTAAAAAAAATAAATATTACAATTTAAAAATTATACTTGGTTTTAAGATATATTATATATAATCCATATAATAATAAAAAATGCATATTTTAATATTTTAAAATTTATATTGAAAAAGATTTTTTTATTACATAAAATAATATAATCTAAATATATAATGAGGTGTTCAAAATTGGACATTAAAAATAAAAAAAATGAAAATATTAATAATGTAAATTACCAAAAACCAAAAAAGCTTTTTTCTATGAAATTCTTTTTATCTTTTTTTATTATTTTATTTTTTATCTCTTTAGGAATTTTTGTCGGTATTTTTATAAGTTTTATGCAAGATATCCCTGAAATTGCCGATTTAAAAAGTTATAAACCAAATCTTACCACTTCCATATATGATGATAAAGGTGAACTAATTTCTCAGTTATATACTGAACAAAGAACACTGGTAAAAATCTCAGATATTCCAATAACATTACAAAACGCAATTATAGCAAAAGAAGATCCAAATTTTTATAAACATAGCGGATTTGATATAAGAGGTATATTACGCGCCACCATAAACAATCTCATGCATAAAAAAGTAGTAGAGGGTGGCTCAACAATAACACAACAACTTGCAAGAAATCTTTTTTTAACTAGAGAAAAAACCCTCTCACGAAAAATCAAAGAAATAATATTATCTTTACAAATAGAAAAATATTATACTAAACAAGAAATTCTTGAATTATACTGTAACCAGATTTATTTTGGTCATGGCGCTTACGGTGTTGAAGCAGCGGCAAGAACATATTTTGGTAAAAATGTTACTGAACTCACACTTCCAGAATGTGCATTGCTTGCTGCATTGCCTCAAGCACCATCACAGATTGATCCATATAAGAATCCAGAAATAGCGCTGGAAAAACGTAATATTGTACTTGATAGAATGATGATTCATGGTTATATAAATGAAAATGAAAAAACTCAGGCAGAATCCACCCCAATAATATTGAGTAAATTTGAAGTTAAAAATGCTCCATATTTTGTTGAATATGTTCGTCAACAATTAGAAGCGACTTATGGAAATTCAATTTATAAAAATGGTCTTAAAGTTTATACCACTTTAAATACACGTATGCAAAATATTGCACAAAAATTATTTACATTACATATCAATAATTTACAGAAAAAGATAGAAAGTTTAAGTGGAACAAAACTTGATAAGAAATTACAGGGTGCAATGATTGCTATAGATCCTAATACAGGATATATAAAAGTAATGATAGGTGGCATTGATTTTTCTGAAAGTGAATTCAACAGAGCAGTTCAAGCAAAAAGACAGACAGGATCTGCTTTTAAACCAATAGTCTATGCAGCAGCAATTGAAAATGGTTTTAGAGTTTCTGATGTTTTACTTGATTCTCCTGTTGTATTTCAAAATGAAAATGGCACCACCTGGAAACCTGAAAATTTTACAGGTAAATTTTCTGGAACAATGATTGTATTGAATGCATTAACTCACTCAATAAACGTTGCAACAGTCAAACTTGCAAATCAGGTAGGCCTCACAAATATAAAAAAATATGCACGAAGACTCGGAATTACAAGTCCTCTTGGGAATGATTATACCGTAGCACTTGGATCATCAAGTTTATCGTTATTAGAACTCACCGATGCATTTACTGCCTTTGCAAATGGTGGAATGCTGGTAGAACCATTATCAATTATATCGGTCCGTGATGATTCAGGTAGAACACTGGAGCAACGTTCAGTTAAAATTTCAGAAGCAATTTCACCTACAACAGCATATATAATGACCTTCATGCTTGAAAATGTTATAAATAAAGGCACAGCTAAAATAATAAGACAAATGGGTTTTACAGGCCCTTGTGCTGGAAAAACCGGAACAACAAATGATCATACAGATGCCTGGTTTATAGGTTACACACCTGAAATAGTAGTTGGTATATGGATTGGCTTTGATGAAAAAGAACCAATGGGAAGAGCAATGGTTGGTGGTTATGCTGCGGCACCCCTATGGGCAAACTTTATGTTAAATACCTATTATTCATCAAATACGGAATTTTCAATTCCTGATAATATTATTTTTAAAAAAATCTGTACTAAAAGTGGAAAGTTAGCAACAAAAAATTGCCCTTATACAATAGATGCTCCATTTGTCAATGGGACCGAACCAACCGAAACGTGCATGCTGCATACAGGCGTCCAGATAAGTAATTTTTTAAATGAAGATTTACAATCATATGATAATTGGGATGAAACTACAGAAGATGGAGAAGGTGGCGAAATATCAGAAATTAAAAAACAGCCTATAAAAAAGCAACAACAAAAAGATGAAAAAGAAGTAGAAGGAGAAGAAGAAGCACCTGAATCAACAGATACTTTAAATTTTTAGATTTTATAATTTTTGATTTAAAAACATAAAATCTAAATTATAAAATTATATAGACTCATACACCATCTTATATTCAGTTGCAAAATTTTCAATCAACCCATTCTCATAAAAACTGAAATATCCTTCGTTACCAACAATAAGATGATCAAGAAGCATTAAATCCATTTCTCTGCAGGCAAAATAAAGTTTCTTTGTAATTTTTTTATCATTTTCAGATGGTGTTGCAACTCCACTTGGATGATTATGTATGAGTATAATACTTAAAGAATGTAAATTGATTGCTTCTTTTATTATCTCTCTGGGATAAACCACTGATTGGGTTAATGTTCCCTCAGATATCTTTTTATGTAATAATATTCTATTTTTAGCATCTAAAAATATTACAAATACTGCTTCCTTATCACTTTCAAAACATATATTTTTAAAATAATCAATAACATCTTTCTGATCCTTTAATGTATACCTTTTGTTTATGAATTTATCTTCGTTATATGTATTGATAAACTCTTTTAATAATCTGAAAAAAATAATTGTTTCTGCGCCTAAGCCTTTTATTTTTGTTTTTTCAATTACATTAAAAATATTTCTAAAATTTCCGCGACATTTAGTATATATCTCTTTTGTTTGCGGTTTTATATCTTTCCCTTTTATAACATAGGATAACAAGAGTTCAATTAATTCATATCTTGAAATTTTGTTTTGGAGAAATCTTTTTTTAAGCCGAGATATATGACCAAAACCGTAATGTTTTTCTTTTAACTGCATAGCATTTTAACCCCTCTATATTTTAAAATAAAAAGTGGGTGTGAATTAAAAAAATCCACACCCACTTTATATTTATTTATATATTAAAACAAGAAAATAACTGCCAATGCTCCGGCAAATGCGCCAGCAAGAATCAAAGGATGTACCCCTATCTGCTCACTTAACCTCGGTTCAGCAGTTGTTGTAGGAGGCACACCACCTAGTTTTGCGAGAATATTACGAACACCAGGGTTATTTGGATTTAATTCCAATGACTTTTCATATGCTTCTTTTGCCTTTGCCTTATCGCCTTTATAATAATATGCAGTACCCATGAATTGATATGCTTGATATGTTGGTTGTATATTAATACTTGCCTGATAATATTTAATTGCATTATCATAATCTTTGGCTTTTAAATATTTATGTCCTGCTATTAAATATTGCTGAGCTTTTGGATCGCCAGCACCTGCATCAGCTTCTGCAGAAGCTCCGAGTTTATCAACCATCTGTTTAGCAGCTGTATTTGATGGATTCAATTTTAACGCCATCTGAAAATTTGAAAGTGCATTATTTTTATCACCTTTTGCATAATATGCATATCCCAAATAATAATATGCATTAGAAGTGGGTTGCATTTTAATACTATAATTTAAATACTGTATTGCCTTGTCATAATCTTTAGCTTTTACATACTTCACTCCTGCGTCCAAATACTGTTTTGCTTTCTGTGCATCCGCAAAAGTACTAACTGTAAAAAGAAAAGAAACACAAACTAAAAGAGCAATAATTTTTAAAATTTTTAACTTCATAAATCCACACTCC
>JAOAIN010000115.1 GCA_026414685.1 Candidatus Goldiibacteriota bacterium | reverse complement strand
GATTGATGGTTGCAATTGCATTTTTGTCTTCTATTTATCTTTCTGCAGAACTTGCCACAAAATATGGTATAAAAAGAGATGTTATTTTTGATTTGGGATTTATAGTGATAATATGGGCAATTATTGGTGCCAGGATACTATTTGTATTGTTATGGTTTAAAGATTATATAAAAGATCCCATAGCAATTTTAAAAGTATGGGAAGGTGGACTTGTTTTTTATGGTGGTTTCATAGCATCATTCATTGCTGTTATTTTCTGGGTCAGGTCAAAAAATCTTGATTTTTTTATACTTGCTGATATTGTGGCCCCCTTTATTGCCCTTGGCCATTCAATTGCCCGCATTGGCTGTTTTTTTGCGGGATGCTGCTATGGAAAGGCTTCAAATTGCTATAATATACTCTGTGGTGTGATTTTCCCTTCACTTGGTGATAATATAACCCGATACCCAGTGCAGTTGTATGAATCATTTGCAAATTTTTTAAATTTTTTGATTTTGATTATTTTTTTTAAAAAATTTAAGACCAAAAACGGCGATGTGATTTTTCTTTATTTTTTAAATTACGGCATTATAAGATTGGTTATGGAATTTTTTAGGGGCGATCCAGAAAGAGGAAATATTTTGTTTCTTTCAACATCAACTTTTATCAGTATATTTTTGATTACAGCTGGTATTTTATGGTTTATCTATTTTCGTAATAAAAAAATATGGAAAGAACAAAGACAATAAAGATTAGCATTCCAGAAAAGCAGAGAATAGATATCTATTTAAAGAATGCATTATCAATCTCTCGTGGCATGGCTCAGAAGATGATTAAAAATGGAAATGTTTTTTTAAATAAAAGGATTGTACGGCTTTATCACACAAAAGTAAAGCAAGGAGATATCCTTGAATATATAGAAAATGTGCCTGAACCACAAGTAATAAAAGAAGCTGATATTCCATTAAATATTATTTATGAAGATGATTATTTATTTGCTATAAATAAACAACCAGGTTTGGTTGTTCATCCTGCTCCAGGACATATGGATGATACTCTTGTGAACGCAATTATTGGAAAAAAAATAAAAAGGGAGAATTTTTTAAATGAAGTAACACGTCTTGGTATAGTTCATCGTCTTGATAAAGATACATCAGGTGCAATGGTTATTGCAAAAGATGAAAAGACAAGGGTGCTTCTCTCTGAAATGTTTAAAAGAAAGGAAATTATTAAAAAATATAACTGCCTTGTATATGGCGTGATTGATCAAGCGGGAAAAATTCAAACACGCATAGAAAGGGATGCGAGGCACAGAAAAAAATTTACAGCTAAAACTTTATATGGCAAAGATGCAGAAACAGTATTCAGACCAATAGAAAAATTTTTTAATGTAACACTTCTTGAATTGAATTTAATAACAGGTAGAACCCATCAGATAAGAGTACATATGAATTATCTAAAACATGAAGTTTTAGGGGACCCACTATATGGAGATAGAAATAAGGATATAGAGGTAGTTGAATTTTTAGGTTATGATAAAATGTCTGTTGATGATCTTATACCAAGACAGATGCTTCATTCCAGAGAAATTGAATTTTTTCATCCAATACTTGAAAAAAGAATAAAGATAACTGCTGATTTACCTCCTGATTTTGCTCGGTTGCTTGATATGCTACGAAAGAAGCAAGAAAAATTAAAATAAAACAAAAATATTATATTTTTTATAAAAAATTTTTTATAAAGATTCGCATATATGTTTTTTTATCATTACCGTTTTTTATAGTTTCGTAGTCATTCTTTTATCCAAAAATTTATTTGATATAAAACACTTGACAAGAATTTATTTTATTTTAAAATTGTAATGATTTCAAAATTAAAATAATTTAAAAGGAGTAAAAAATGGACAATACACAGATGATAAAAGATGAATTGATAAAACATAATATTAAACCATCTCTGATAAGGATAAAAGTTCTTGAATATTTGAAATCCACAAAAGAACATCCAAATGCAGAGAAAATATTTAAAAAATTATCAAAAGACATACCAACGTTATCAATAACCAGCATATACAATGCTTTAAAACTTTTTGTGGGAAAAGGCGTGATTAAAGAAATTATGATTCAAGAAGAAGAGATAAGATATGATGGAGCAAATGAAAGACATGCCCATTTTAAATGTATAAAATGTAATAAATTATATGATTTAAAATTAAAATGCAGGAGTTGTCTTGAAGTTACTGATTTGAATAAAGTAAAAATTTTAGATGAACATATATATTTGGTTGGTATCTGTAAGAAATGTATAAAAAAGGAGACTGATTTATGAGCAGAATTTTAAGCCCTGGAGAAAAAGCACCTGATTTCTGTTTGAATAATCAAGATTCAGAACAGGTATGTTTAAAGGATTTTAAAGGCAAATGGGTGGTTTTATATTTTTATCCCAAGGATGACACCCCAGGCTGCACTATTGAGGCTAAAAGTTTTTCAAAAGAAAATCCTGATTTTACAGAAATAGATGCGGTGATTCTTGGTGTTTCAGCAGATGATTGTGGCAGCCATAAAACTTTTGCAGAAAAATATGGTTTAAATATTTTATTGCTTTCTGACCCAGATAAAAAAGTTTTAAAAAAATATGGTGTATGGGGTGAAAAGGTATTTATGGGTAGAAAATTTATGGGGATAAAGAGAACTACTTATCTAATAAATCCGAAAGGTAGGATTTCTTATGTATGGGAAAATGTAAAACCTGAAAATCATGCTATTGAAGTTAAAAGTAAACTTATAGAATTAAAGGAGGTAGAAAAATGGCAGTGAAAAAAATAAAAGATGGAGTTTATTATGTTGGTGCTGTCCATTGGGATAGACGACTTTTTGATGAGTTAATACCACTTCCAGATGGCACGAGTTATAATGCGTATATTATACAGGGAACAAACAAGACAGCACTTATAGATGCAGTTGATCCTGCAACAATAGAACAGTTATTTTTCAATTTGAAAAAATTAAATGTAAAAAAAATTGATTATGTAATATCAAACCATGCAGAGCAAGATCATGCTGGTGGAATACCTTATGTTTTAAAAGAATATCCTGAGGCAAAAGTAGTAACAAATGAAAAATGCAAATCAATGCTTATGGATTTACTTTTAATACCGGATGATAAATTCATTGTTATAAAAGAAGATGATAAAATAGATTTAGGTGGAAAGACACTTCAGTTTTTTATGATACCATGGGTTCATTGGCCAGAAACAATGGCTACATATTTAATAGAAGATAAAATATTATTTCCATGTGATTTTTTTGGTTCGCATACCGCTACATCAGCAATATTTGATGAAGAACATTTTTATATTCCAGCAAAAAGGTATTATGCAGAAATCATGTCTCCTTTTAGGAATAATGTTAGAAACAATCTTGAAAAAGTAAAAAAATTAAATATAGAAATAATTGCACCCTCTCATGGAATTATTTATAAAAATCCCAAATTAATAATGGATGCTTATGCTGATTGGGCTTCTGATAATGTTAAAAATGAAGCAATTATTGCATTTGTTTCAATGCATGATTCCACAAGAAAAATGGCAGAGTATCTAAGAGAAGCATTGGTTGAACGTGGCATTGATGTTCATTATTTTAATTTAACTGTTACAGATATTGGAGAACTCGCTATGACTTTGATAGATGCTGCTACATTAATACTTGGCGCGCCTACTGTGCTTGCTGGTATGCATCCTGTTGGTGCTTACGCTGCATATCTTGCAAACGCACTTAGACCAAAGACAAAATTTGCATCTTTAATTACTTCCTATGGGTGGGGTGAAAAAGCAAGCGAAGTTTTAAAAAGTTTTTTTACAAATTTCAAAGGTGAGATTTTACCACCTGTGATAGCCAAAGGATATCCTAAAGAAAATGATTTCAAAGAACTTGATAGATTAGCGGATGATATTTTAAAGAAACATAAAGAGATAAAATTAATTTAATCTTAATATAATATTTTTAATAGATTAAAAAAATAAATGTAATTTAAGGAGGATAAAATGTCAGAATTGACAATAAAAGATGTTTTAAATAAAGCAATAGAAATGGAAGAAGCAGGAAAAATTTTTTATGAATACGCTGCATCTATTGTGGAAGATAAAGAAATAAGAGAAGTTTTAAGTGTGCTTGCGCGAGAAGAAGTTGGACACAAACATATTTTTGAAAATATGAAAGAAGAAGTTAAAGAAATAAAACAATCCGATGATATAAATGAGTATCTTAAATATCTCAATTCGTTTTTAAATACGAAATCTGTTTTTGATAGAAAAAAGATTGAATCGTATAATGATAAAAATACAAATATAACTGATATTATTGATTTTGCGATGGACAGAGAACAGGATACAATTTTATATTATATGACTTTAATGACAGTTGTAAGAGAAGAGCAAAATTTTTTAGTTCAAAAAATTATAGATGAAGAAAGAAAACATTTTATAAAATTAAATCAGGCGAAAAAATTAATTGAAAAAAAATAAGGAGGTGTTTTTATGGCTTTAAAATCTGAAATTTATAAATGTATGGTATGCGGTAATGTTGTAGAAGTTAATGTAAACGGCGTTGGAACACTTGTATGTTGTGGACAAGATATGAAACTGATGGATGAGAAAACAAAAGACGGCGCTGGAGAAAAACATTTGCCTGTTGTTGAAGAAGTGGCAGATGGAATTTTAGTAAAAGTAGGTTCTGTCCCACATCCGATGGATCCAGACCACTGGATACAGTTTATAGAAGTTTTTACAAAAGATGGTTATATTTTAAGAAAGGGTTTAAATCCAGGAAATAAACCTGAAGCTTTTTTCAATGTTTCTAAGTCTAATATAAATATAGTAAGAGAATTTTGCAACAAACATGGATTATGGAGTATTAACATTAATTGAAAATTGATAATTCAAAATTGAAAATTTTTAAGGAAGGAGGTTTATCATGGCAAGTATTAAAGGAACAAAAACTGAAAAAAATTTACTAGCAGCATTTGCAGGTGAGTCACAGGCAAGAACCAGATACACCTTTTTTGCATCTGTTGCAAAAAAGGAAGGTTATGAACAGATTGCTGCAATCTTTTTAGAGACAGCAGAAAATGAAAAAGAGCATGCAAAAAGATTTTTTAAATTTTTAGAAGGTGGTATGGTTGAAATACAGGCGTCTTATCCAGCAGGTGTAATAGGTAATACACTTGAAAATTTAAAAGCAGCAGCAGCAGGAGAAAATGAAGAACATACAAAATTATACCCTGAAGCTGCTGATATTGCAGAAAAAGAAGGTTTTAATGATATAGCAGCAACATTTAGATACGTTGCCAAAGTGGAACAAGAGCATGAAAAAAGATATTTAAAGCTTGCTTCCAATATAGAAAAAGGCGAAGTTTTCAGGAAAGAAAAAGTGGTTATATGGAAATTCAGAAATTGTGGTTATGTTCATGAAGGGAAAGAAGCACCTGAAAAATGTCCGTCATGTTTGCATCCGAAAGCATTTTTTGAGATAAAAGAAGAAAATTATTAATTTATAACTATAGGGCAGGTGGACACACCTGCCCTAACAAAAGGTGAAATATGAGCAATAAATTATCAATTGTTTTAGCAGGAGAAGCAGGACAGGGTATTCAATCAGTTGAAAGTTTACTAGTGAATCTTTTTAAAAAAAGTGGCTATCATATTTTTGCTACAAAAGAATATATGTCGCGTATAAGGGGTGGAGTTAATTCAACTACAATAATAATTTCTGACGAACCAATAATAGGATGGTATGAAAAAATAGATATTTTTGTTCCTTTCAGTTTAGAAGCAATACAACGTTTGAAATCTCGCATTAATAATGATACAAAAGTTATCATAGATAAAAGCCAGATAAATTATGAAAATTCAGAAAACGTAATAGATATACCATTACAAAAAATATCAGAAGAAATAGGTTCCCCACTTTTTTCAAATACAATCATTGCTGGTTTTTTTGCAGCTTTGCTTGATACTGATATTGAAATATTAAAATCAATTCTTATTGATTTATTTATTAAAAAGGGTCAGGATATAGTTGATAAAAATATAATCGCTGCTATGCGTGGTTTTGAAATTGGCAATAACTATCGCAATTTAATTAAAATAAATATTAAAAAAGATGAAAAAATACAAGAACATTTATTACTAAATGGAGCTGATGCGATATCTATTGGTGCTCTTGCAGGTGGTTGTAATGCATGTTTTGCATATCCAATGACGCCTTCAACATCTGTTTTTACAAATATGGCCACATATTCAAAAAAATATGATATTGCTGTTGAGCAGGTTGAAGATGAAATAGGCGTTATTAATATGGCTCTTGGTTGTTGGTATGCAGGTGGTAGAGCTCTTGTTTCAACATCTGGTGGTGGATTTGCTTTAATGACAGAAGGTTTATCGCTTTCTGGAATGACTGAGACACCTGTTGTTATTCATCTTGCACAAAGGCCAGGACCTGCAACAGGACTTCCTACAAGAACAGAGCAGGGTGATTTAAATTTAGCACTTTATGCTGGTCATGGTACCTTCCCTAGAATAATATTAGCACCTGGTAATTTAAAACAGGCATTTGAATTAACTGCTTTAGCTTTTAATCTTGCAGATAAATATCAAGTTCCTGTTTTTATAATGTCAGACCAATATTTTATTGACACATATTATAATATTGCAGAATTACCAGTTAATGATGTAAAAGTAGAGTATTATATAATAAAAACAACAAAAGATTATAAAAGATACAAAATAACAGATGATGGGATTTCACCACGTGGTATTCCTGCATATGGTGATGGGTTGGTTGCAGTGGATTCAGACGAGCATGATGAAGATGGTAGAATAACAGAAGATTTAGATGGAATATCATTGCAGATGAAAAACAAAAGACTAAGAAAATTTGAAAAAATCAAAGAATCATGCATTGAGCCTGTATTATATGGAGATGAAGATTATAGAATTCTTTTAGTGGGTTGGGGCTCTACACACAATATAATTTTAGAAGCTTTGAAAGAGATTAAAAATAGAGAAATTGCATTTTTATTTTTTCCGCAAGTTTTTCCTTTGCATTCTAAAACAGCAAAATATTTAAATAAAGCACAAAAGGTAATAATAATTGAAAATAATGCAACAGGACAATTTGCAGATCTTATAAAAAGTCAAACTGGCTTTGAAATAAAGGAGAAAATATTAAAATACAACGGTTTACAATTTTCAGTTGAAGAATTGATAAATAAAATTCAGGAGAAGATATAATGGAAAATATTTTTGAAAGGCAAGGAGAAATTGCCTGGTGTCCTGGTTGTGGTAATTTTGGTTTAAGGAAAATAGTTTTATCTGCTATTAAAGAGCTTAATTTAGACCAAAAAAATTTGGTTTTTGTTTCAGGGATTGGGCAGGCAGCAAAAGCTCCACAATATATGAATGTCCATTATTTTAATGGTTTACATGGCAGAGCGTTACCTGCTGCAACAGGTATAAAAATAGCAAATCCCGAATTAACTGTTATAGTAGAAAGTGGTGATGGTGATATGTATGGTGAAGGTGGTAATCATTTTTTACATAGTATAAGAAGAAATCCAGATATAACAGTTATAGTTCATAATAATATGGTATATGGACTTACTAAAGGACAAGCATCACCAACATCACAAAAAGGTATGGTTACTCCAATACAGGTAGAAGGTGTTTTTGAAACACCTGTAAATCCACTTGCTCTTGCAATATCTTTAGATGCATCTTATGTTGCACGCGGTTCAGTTGGTGAACCAGAACTCACCAAAGAACTCATAAAAAACGCAATTTTACATAAAGGCTTTGCTTTAATTGATGTTTTTCAGGCATGTGTTTCTTTTAATAAAATAAATACACATAAATGGTTTAAAGAAAATACATACAAAATTGAAAATCATAATCCAGAAGATAAGGTAAAAGCATTTGAACTTGCGTTAAAAGAATACCCTTTTCCATTGGGGTTATTTTATTTAAACAGAAATAAAATTGTTTTTGAAGATAATTTGCCGCTTTATAGAAGAAATAAAGAATCATTATATAAAAGAAAAAATGAAATAAAGGAAATTTTAAAATCTAAAAAATAATAAAAAATGAGGTTTTAAAATTGCAAATATATGATTTAATAAAAATCTTAGGAATATTAGCTATTATTCTTCTTACTATAACATTTATTTTAGGATTTTTTAATATAAAAATTAAAAATAGATTTTTATTGCATAAACTATTTGGAATATTAACATTAATTGTTGCTTTTATACATGGCTTTATTGTTTTTTATATAAATTATTTACAAAAGTAAAGAGGAGGGAAAGTAAAAATGAAAAAAATTTTAATTCTTTTTATTTGTTTTATAATTTTTATTTTTTTATATAATGCTTGTTCAGATAATAAAACTCCATCATCACCCAGAGTAATAACACATACAATAACTATAATTAATACTACAAATGCAAATAACACATTAACAAATACACCTACAGCAACACAAACTTTGAATATTACCTTAACAAAAACACCAACGATAATTTATTCGGTAAGTTATACGTTAACAAATACACTGACAATAATTAATTCACCCAGTAATACTTTAACAAACACCCCTATTTATACATTAACAAATACATTCACTCATACCAATACTAAAACATTTACAAATACATTTACAATAACACATACTATAACTAACACAAACACTATTACATCAACTTTAACATATACAGAAACAAAAACATACACAATAACATCAACATTTACAGAAACATATACACCTACAATTACATTTACATATACATTCAC
>JAOAIN010000079.1 GCA_026414685.1 Candidatus Goldiibacteriota bacterium | reverse complement strand
GTGGGCCAGATATCAGAAGGTATTAAGGTTTCAAGTTCATCAATATCTTTTCGTAAATCATTCATTTTACTTAATACACTATCCCTGAATTTTTCTGCTTTTTTTATTATATCAACAATTGCCGTTGCGTTATTTAATTCCATTTCCAGTTCATTTAACTTTTTATTTGCAGAATCAAATAAATAAATAACTCTTTTTAATAAATCAATCAAAGTTATAGATGCTACACCGCATTGTGTTGTTTTTGCAATAGTGTCTGATAATAGGTCTATATATCTGATGACCGCAGGTAAATACTGTCTCTTTACCATCTTTATTGCTGTCTTTGCCTCTATACTTATCTGTTTGGAATATTGTTCAATATATATCTCAAATCTTGAATGGAGTTCATCTTTTGATAAAACTTTGTATTTTTCAAAAAGATTTTCTGCTTTTTTTGTTATCATATATTTATGTGCATCAACTGTATTTTTTATGTTTAACAGTCCCCTTTTCTCTGCTTCTTTAATCCACTCTTCTGAATAATTATTACCATTGAATATTATTCTGCCATGCTCATTCATCACATCTTTTATAATTGCCACTGCTTCTTCATTTATATCCTCTGCTTTTTCTATTCTTGATGAAATTTCATCCAATGCTTCCGCTACAATTGTATTCAAAACAAGGTTAGGGCCAGCAATGGACATTGAAGAGCCAACCATTCTGAATTCAAATTTATCACCGGTAAAGGCAAATGGGGATGTTCGGTTTCTATCTGTATTATCTTTAGGTATAGGTGGTAAAGTATCAACTCCAACTTTTAAAAAACTTTTATTTTTTACTGTATATTTCTCTCCTTTTGCTATTTTATTTAAAAGTTCTGTTAACTCGTCACCAAGAAAAATAGATATTATTGCTGGGGGAGCTTCATTGGCTCCCAACCTGTGATCATTACCCGATGTTGCACACGATGCTCTGAGTAAATCTGCATGCCTATCAATTGCTTTTATAAGAGCACATAAAAATAATAAAAATTGTAAATTCTTTCCAGGTGTATTTCCTGGATCTAAAAGATTTACTCCATCATCTGTGATTAATGACCAGTTATTGTGTTTACCAGAACCATTCACTCCTGCAAAAGGTTTTTCATGCAATAAACAAGCAAGACCATGTCTTAAAGCAACTTTCTGAATTATTTCCATCAACAATTGATTGTGATCAGTACCTATATTCACATAACTGTAATAAGGTGCAACTTCAAATTGAGCTGGAGATACTTCATTATGTCTTGTTTTGGATACTATGCCTACTTTCCATAATTCTTCATCAAGAGCAGACATAAACTTCACAACCCTATCTTTTATAGGAGCAAAATAATGATCTTCCAATTCCTGACCTTTGGGTGGTGGAGCTCCGAAAAGCGTTCTACCACATAGCATCAAATCAAGGCGTTTTAAATAAAATTCCTTTTCAATTAAAAAATATTCCTGTTCAGGTCCAACTGTAGGTATAACTCTTTTCACTTTTTTATTGCCAAGTGCTCTTAATAATCTAACCGCCTGCTCTGAAATAGCATTGATGGAGCGTAGCAAAGGTGTTTTTTTATCAAGCGCTTCTCCAGTATAAGAATAAAAAGCAGTTGGAATACATAATGTTTTTCCACCTTCTGCATCTTCTTTTAAAAAGGCAGGAGTGGTGCAATCCCATGCAGTATATCCACGAGCTTCAAAGGTACTCCTCAGTCCACCGCTTGGAAAGGAAGATGCATCTGGCTCCCCTTTTATTAAATGTTTACCAGAAAATTCAAGTATAATACCACCAGTACCATCTGGAACTAAAAAAGAATCGTGTTTTTCAGCGGTAGAACCAGTCAAAGGTTGGAACCAATGTGTATAATGTGTTGCTCCTTTTTCAATTGCCCATTCTTTCATTGCTGCTGCTATTTTATCTGCCAAAAAATGTGTAAGTTCGCCACCTTCTTTTATTATTTTCATAAATTCATTATAGACAGCAGGAGCAAGACGTTTTTTCATTTCTTTATAGGAAAATACATTTATACCAAAAAT
>JAOAIN010000038.1 GCA_026414685.1 Candidatus Goldiibacteriota bacterium | reverse complement strand
ACTATACCGCGTTCTGAAATTGAAAATTATTTGAATCAAATAGGATATACTGGTTTTGGAAACAAAGGTTCAATAAGAGATTATTTCAGAGATATCTCTTCAAATAAACTTGATTATATTAATATTGTAACAGATTATTATATGGCACCAAAACCTAGATCTTATTATATAACACCGCAAGATTTATTTGTTGCAAGATCTATTGAATTAATTACTGGAGCTTTAGATTATCTTGTTGCAAGTGGTTTTGATTTCTCGCAACTTTCTGTTGAAAATAATGAATATGTTGCACTTAATGCTTTTTATGTTGGTGGAATGGATATAGTAGCCCATTATTGCACCTTATCGTCTCTATATTATATTCCTGGAACTTCAAATTTTTTCTATCACTATCAAATAACAAATATAGATTATTCACCTAAAATTGGGATATTTGCACATGAAAATGGTCATTTATTATTAAATTGGCCAGATCTTTATGATAATGATAGTGGTGGTGTTGGTAATGCAGATTTAATGTCTACGGGATGCTGGAATAATGATGCCAAGGATCCTGCGGATACAAACCCATTTTACAGACATGCAGCTGGATGGACAAATGTAATTGATATTGATAGTAATACCAGGGGAGTTTTTTATGCGCCTGCAAATGTTAATTTTGCTTATAGATTTTTAAATCCTGACTCACCAAATGAGAGTTTTTATATTGAAAATAGGCGTAAAAGTGGCAGAAGTTATACAATGCCAGGGGAAGGTTTGACTATATGGCATATAGATTGGTATGGTAGTAATAATAATCAACAGATGACTTATGAAAGTCATTATCTGGTTTCTCTTGAGCAGGCTGATGGACTATTTCAACTTGAAAGAAATGAGTGTTGTCTGGATTCAAATGATTTTTTTTATGCAGGCAATAAAAATTCTTTTACAGGTAACACAATTCCTAATTCCAGATGGTGGAATGGAAATTATTCGGGACTTAATATAAAAAATATAAGTGAAATTTCTGATAATATGAGTTTTGAACTTGTTTCTGAACAACCTATGAGACATTTAAATTTACAGATAAAAAATTCAGGACAAGATTCTTGTGTTTCTAATATGTATAATGTTGAAATTAAAATAACTAATTATGACAATATTCCTGTTTCATTATCAAATCTTTCAGTATGTTTTTGGTTTTATTCACAGGATAAAATCAATATAAATGGTTGTTGGGGTGGCCAGGTAAATAATGCATCTGGTAATTATTTTGGAACAGTAAATAGTAATGTTTCTCATTCTTATTTGCAGTCAACATGTATTTATGAAAACAATCGTATGGCAAATCAAAAGATAAAAGTTAATTTTACGGGTCCTGATATACCTGCAAATGGTGGCTATGCACAGGGAATGAATTTACAGCTTTATAGAGGTTCATGGCTTACTCCATTTGATGATGGATGTAATGATTTTTCAAAGAATACTATAAATTCCTATACGGATTATATGTATGTGGCACTTTATGAAAATGATGTTTTATTAGATGAATGGATATCTGCAACAACAATGGATACAAATACAGGTAAAGAACCATGTAGGATATTTACATATACATACACTACAACAATGACACCAACATTTACTCCAACAAGAGTATTTACAAATACAGCAACTGTTACACGTGTTTTTTCTCCTACAATAACATCAACAAGAACTAGAACAAATACACCAGTAATAACAAGAACTTTTACTGTAACTAGGACCCCTACGAGGATAATTTCTCCTGCATATAGTTTTACATCAACAAGAACTTTTACCAGAACAGCTATAATAACTCCTACAATTACTTTGACCGGTATTATTTCTTTAACAACTACACCAACAAGAAGTAGAACAAATACGCCAACAATGACAGGAACTATTATTTATACTAGAACCCCAACAAGAACAATTTCACCTTCATATAGTTTTACATCCACAGGAACTTTTACAAGAACTGTAATTGCAACACGCACATTTACTCCAACTCCTACAATAACATCTGGTTTAGTTGCTATAAGAGTGCAGTATTATTCTCCAAACATAGCAGAAAATACAAATACATTATATGTTAATATGAGGATAATAAATGATAGTCAGACACCATTACCACTTAAAGATGTAACTGCAAAATACTGGTTTACACAAGAAGGAACACCTGGAACTGATATTGTTGAAAATGATTATTCTGCTACTTCTGATGGGTTGTATTTAAATCCTTATGTTACAAAAACAGTGAATATAATAAATCAAGCAGGACAGAATAGAGTTATGATTATTGGTTTTACACCTGAAGCAGGAAATATTTCTCCAGGCGGATATGCTCAACTTCAATTAAGAATACACAAGGATAATTGGACAAATTATACACAATCAACAGATTATTCATTTGGCACTCACACTTCATATCAGAACTGGACTAAAATAACTGGTTATTTATCTGGTGTTAAAGTATGGGGTGTAGAACCTGGTTATGAAACATTAGCAAAATTAAAATAATTTAAACAAAAATTTCTTCTATAGATTTTAATAAATCTAAATAAAATTTTCAATTTGATTAAAATATTTTTATTACAAGATATATTCTATTTATTTGTTTATAAATTGAAAAAAAATAAAAAAATTGTTATACTTTTATAAATTGTTAATAAAAATGAGGTGTTGTATATGAAACTATTTGTGCCAGGACGGATATGTCTTTTTGGTGAACACAGTGACTGGGCAGGTGGGTATCGCAGAATAAACGCTGAACTTGAGAAAGGTTATACAATAATAACAGGGACAAATCAGGGGATTTATGCAGAAGTCAATCCACATCCAACAAAATTAATTATAAAATCCACTCAAAATGATGGAAAAAGAATGGAAATAGAAATACCTATGGAAAGGGAAGAACTGTTAAAAGAAGCACAGAAAGGTGGATATTTTAGTTACGCTGCAGGAGTTGCTTATCAGATACTTACCCATTACAGAGTAGGTGGACTAATTATAGATAATACCTTTACAGACCTTCCAATTAAAAAAGGACTTTCTTCCAGTGCGGCGATATGTGTTTTGGTGGCGCGAGCATTTAATAGAATTTACAATCTTAAAATGACAATAAGAGGAGAAATGGAGTTTGCATATTTAGGTGAAATTACCACCCCATCACGTTGCGGTAGAATGGACCAGGGGTGTGCTTATGGTAACAGACCTATACTTATGATTTTTGATGGAGATAGATTAGATGTGAAGGAGTTGAAATTATCTAAAAATCTTTATTTTGTAATAGTTGATTTATGTGCAGGAAAAGATACAAAAGAAATTCTTTCTAAGTTAAATAAGTGTTATCCTTTTGCTGAAAATGAAATTCACAGGGCTGTCCAGAATTATCTTGGACCTGTAAATGCAAGTATAGTGAATAAAGCTGTTGAGATGATTGAAAAGGGAGATGCAGAAGAAATAGGGAAACTTATGAAAAAAGCTCAGGAAGAATTTGATAAGGCATGTATACCTGCCTGCCCATCTCAACTTACTGCACCGGTTTTACATAAAGTTTTAAATTATGAACCAATACAGCCATACATCTATGGTGGTAAAGGTGTTGGCTCTCAAGGTGACGGATCCGCGCAGTTTATAATGCGTGATGAACAATCTCAGAACAAAGTTATTGAAATTTTACAGAGAGATTTAAAACTTACATGTCTTAAATTAACTCTTGAAACAGGTAGAAAGGTAAGAAAAGCATTAATACCTGCTGCTGGTTTTGGGACACGACTTTTTCCAGCATCAAAAGCGGTTAAAAAAGAACTTTTTCCTGTAATAGGTAGGGATGGCAAAATAAAGCCAGCTATTCTTACTATTATAGAGGAAGCAATGACTGCAGAAGTAGAGGAGATAGGAATAATCATACAGCCAACGGACAGGAAAATTTTTGAAGAATTTTTTTATATGCCACCGACGATAGAGAATTACAACAAACTTTCAAAAGAAAATCAGGAATACAGTGAATATCTCATGGATATTGGTCGCAGAGTAAAATTAATTGAACAGGTAACACAGGATGGGTTTGGTCATGCTGTTTACTGTGCAAAGGATTGGATAGGCAATGAACCATTTTTATTGATGCTTGGAGACCATATATATTCATCTGATATAGAAAAAACCTGTGCGCAACAACTAATGGATGTATTTGAAAAAAGAGGTCAGAGTGTTGTTGGTCTTAAAGTAACTTTGGAAGAAGATATAAAACATTATGGTTGTGTTGCTGGAAAATGGGATGTAAAAAATACTGAAATCACTATAACAGAATTTTATGAAAAACCAGATATTGAATATGCTAGAAAACATCTGCATGTTGATGGAATGAAAGATAATCTTTATTTAACAATATTTGGTTTATATATTTTAACTCCAAAGATTTTTGAATATTTGGAAGAAAATATAAAACATAATAATAGGGAAAGGGGAGAATTCCAATTAACATCATGCCTTGAAAAACTAAGGCAGGAAGAAGGTTTTGGCGGTTGCGTAATAAAAGGACGACGTTTTGACATCGGTCTGCCTGAGGCATACAGACAGACAGTGATTGATTTTAGAAATGCATGAATTTAATTATTTTTTACTTTTTTACCTAAGGGGGAAGTATGATGGGTGTGAAGAGTTGTTGATGCATTTTTTTCGTAATAAATTGTTTGCTTGTATTATGAATGTTTTTTGATAAACACTTTAATTGGCTTTAGCAAATACCTTGTATATTTTATCATATTCGTATTTCACTGTTTGATTGACCTATTTTTGCTTTATACACTTATCTCAATGATATTAATTCTTGTTTTATTAAATATCCATATAATTTTTAACTATATCTTTTCAAATCTTTTACAAAAATATACTTTATTTTTTACTTTAAATTATGATATAATTAATATAAAAAATAGGGAAAAAGTGTTTTAATTTATTTAAAAATTTTTAATAA
>JAOAIN010000250.1 GCA_026414685.1 Candidatus Goldiibacteriota bacterium | reverse complement strand
ATTTTCAGAAGATGTTGAATTTATTTCTTTAATACCTTTTATATTTTTCAAAGCATCTTCTATTGGTATAGTTACCAATTTTTCTACCTCTTTAGGAGATGCATTTGGATAAATAGTTTTTACAACAATAAAACCAAGTTTAATCTCAGGTAAAGATTCTTTTGGTGATAAAACAAAAAATAAAACACCAGTCAATGTTAAAAAAATTGAAAAAAGTATTGCTAATACTTTTTGTTTTGAAATAAAATATATCATTTAATATCCTTCAATTATTGATATAATAAAAAATCGTATTTACCCTTTTTACTTAATTTATCTTTTATTCTTACCAATAGATTGTTCCATATAACTATGAAAACAGGAATAATAAAAAGTGTCACTAAAGTAGCAAATATAAGTCCCCAGGCAAAGACAAGAGCCATTGGCTGTAAAAAAGGATCAGAAGAACCACCCATAAGTCCATAAGCCATTGGTAACAAGCCAGCCGAAGTTGTCACAGATGTAAGTATAATAGGACGTAGTCGTAATTTAGCACCTTCTATGATTGCATTTTCAAAATCTTTTGCATTTTTTGCTTTTTGTTTTAACCTATCTATGAAACTTGTCATAAGTATTGAGTTATTCACAACAACACCAGTTAGTCCAACAAATCCCATGAAAGCCATAAATGTAATTGGTTGCATATGTAAAATAAGGGTTAAGACAACTCCTACAAAACCAAATGGTATTGCGAGCATTATGATAAATGGTTGGGTTAAAGAGTTAAAAAGCGTAGCAAGAATAGCATATATTATAAAGACAGCTACCACAAATGCAAACGCAAGGTCTCTAAATGCCTCTGTCATTGCTTGAAATTCACCACCAGTTTTGAATTCAAGATTTGGATATTTTTTTTGAAATTCTTTAAATTTTTTCATAATCTCCATATTCACCTGCGCAGCATTTCCTCTAACCTTATCTACTGTTCCATATACCTTTACACTTTTCTTACCATCTTTATGCTTTATTATTGTATATCCTACTCCTTGTTCTATTTTCACAAAAGAACGCAGCGGTATCATTTGCCCCATCATATTTGAAACTGTTAAATCAAGTATATCATCTACACTTTTTATATCTTCTTTATTTAATCTAATATTTAGGTCAACGTTTTCACCTTGTGTTTTAATTGACTTTACAGTTAGTCCGGATATGGCTGCGCGTAATAAAGATGCTGTCTGAGCAATACTAACTCCAACTCTCATTGCTTTTGGCTCATCTATTATAAATTTTATCTCTTTTTTCCCTGTTTCTAAGTCAGTATTTACTTCTAAAACTGGTTTTACCTTTTTATTAAATCCTCTGGGAGTTTCTATATCTTTTATCATTGCTTTTAGTTCTTCTGCTGCTTTTTGTATTTCTTCATAGGTATCTCCAGTTATTGTAATACTTATATCTTCTGCCATAGAAGGTCCACCTTTTACAACTTCAACAGTCAATTTAGATAGTTCTTCTCTTTTACCTATCATCTCTTTTATCTTATTTACTATTTTATTTGCATCTTTTGTTTTTCTTTTATCCTGCAGTTTGAGTAATACTCTTATATGTGCTAAATTTGGTGCAAATTTAGGTGGACCACTTCTATCCTCTTGAAAACCAACATACGATATTATATTATCCACATCTTCTTTTGGTAGTGTTAACAACTTCTTTTCAATTGCAGCTACAATATTAGATGTATCTGTCAACCCAAAAGTATTTGGTGTATCAAATTTAATTGTAATTTCATTTATCTGTGTATCAGAAAATTTTTTATCCATAACAAAAACAGCTACTACAGACAGAAAAAATGCACCAGCAATTATAATACCAAACAATCTTCTCCTATGTAAAACCCAGTTTAATGCAGCGCCGTATTTTTCTTTTAAAATGCTAAACCAGTGGTCGCTTCTTGATGTATATTTTTTGTTCTCTTTTACAAAATCAGAAAGATGCGAAGGCAAAATAAAAAAACATTCAAAGACAGACATAGTAAGTGCTATTGATATAATAATAGGAACAACTCCCATCATTTTTCCCATCATTCCCCCTACCATCAAAAGCGGCAAAAATGCGGCAATTGTTGTAGAAACCGATGCAAGTATAGGTAAAATCATCTCTGAAGCACCATCAACTGCTGCATTAAAAGGTTTTTTGCCCATTTCCATGTGTCTAAACATATTTTCGCCTACAACTATTGCATCATCAACAAGCATACCTATGACCATAATAAAAGCAAAAATAGAAAGCATATTAAATGTAATACCTAAAGCATTTGTAATTATAAAAGTTGAAGCAATCGCAACAGGAAGACCGACTGCAACCCATATGGCAACCGCTGGACGCAAAAATATTAGAAGTAATATGATAACAATTGCTGCTCCAAAAGCACCATTTGAATACAAAACACCCAATCTATTTTTTAATCGTTCTGAAAAATCATCTGTAAATGTTATTTTAACATCTTTATGAATTGCTCCACTTTCTTTTAATTCATTTACTATTTTTTTTATTTGTTTTGTTATTTTAATTGCATCATATCCCATCATTTTATTATAGACAACAAGTATGGCATCTTCACCATCTGCGCGAGTCATACTCTCCATCTCCTCATAACCGTCCTCAACAGTTGCAATATCTCCTATTCTAATATTGTTACCGTAATCATTTGAGCGGACAACTATGCGAGATATTTCTTCTGCTGTTGTCTGTTCGGATAAAAGACGTAGAGAGTATTCTGTATCACCTATTTTTTTGTTACCTACTGGCATTGAAATATTTCTATCTTTTAGTACATTCATAAGGCTAAAAATGGTTATATTATATTTTTTCAAATCTTCCTTTCTTGCATTTACCCATATAGCTCTATTAAAATAACCCCACTTTTCCAGTTTACCAATACCTGGTATTTTAGATGTTTTATTTTCAAGTAATCTCACTGCATCACGTCTTTGACCATAAGTACCACCAGAAACTGTGAGCATGACAATCCCGAACTCTTCCGATGATATATCCATCACCTGGGGGTCTTCTGCTTCTTCTGGTAAATTATTTATTTTATCAACCGCCTTTTTCACATCATCTGTTAATTTTTTTATATCGTATCCCTCTTCTGCCTGGATAATAACCATAGATAGCGATTCAGAACTTGATGAATATAATTCTTTTACACCCTTTATATTTTTAACTGCATCTTCCACAAGATTTGTTATTAATTTTTCAACATCTTCTGAAGACGCCTGCGGATATATGGTATTTACAACAACAATTCCAAATTCAATATTTGGAAATATTTCTTTAGGAGATTTTATATAAATAAAAAAACCTGTTATTGTCACAATTATTGCTATTAAATTTACAAGTATTGACTTTTTTGCAAAGTATCTAATAAGTCCCATTCCTTACTCCTTTCCCATTATGTATTCATTAAAATAACCATCATATTTTCCACTTATCTTATTCCACTGGCTAACAGCTTTTATATAATCAACATAGGATGTAACTTCTTTTATCCTCGCCTGGTTAAAA
>JAOAIN010000196.1 GCA_026414685.1 Candidatus Goldiibacteriota bacterium | reverse complement strand
AAAAATCAAATCAAAAATCTAAACTATCCATACCACCCTCACTTCATCTTCAACTTTCTCAAATTCTTTATCCCCTGTTATAATTTCTCCCCTCTTAAGTTTTGCAAGGGCTGCGGCAAAACAATCAGCATAAGAAATTTTTTTAAGTGCTTTAAAACGAGCAGCTTCTCTTGCAATCTGCATATCCACATCAATTATCTCTATCGGTAGTGTTTTTATTATTTTATCAATTTCTTCTGCTTTTTCTTTACCACATTCACGTAAAACAATATAATAAACCTCTCCATAATTCACAGAAGTCATCAATAAATAATTATCTTTTTCCACAGCATTTAAAAAATAAGATTCTACTTTTTCATAACCTCTTTCTTTCTCCAGAAATGTCATCAAAGCGTGCGTATCCAAAACTCTTATCATTGATTAACTTTCCTTTTCTCTATCTTTTTCTCGCTCTTTTAGCAGTGCATTTGATAATTTTCCACGGGTCTGCAAAATTCCTGCTATCTTTTTGAAATATTCCGAAGTAATCGGTTTTAACAATAATCCATCCTCTTTTTCTTCAATATATAATTTTGTCCCTTTTTTTATCTTTAGTTTTTTTCGCATCTTTGAAGGTATGACAATCTGACCTTTTGTAGTTACTACTGTTGTTGTCATATATAATTCCTCCTTTTTTAGAAAGTATACCATAAAATTAAAAGTATGTCAAATATTTTTTGTCTTACTTTTTTAAAATATTTAACCTTATTATAAAATAAAAAAATATACTTTGCTTTAAAATATTATTTTTCGTTTTTTTCCAATGCTCCAATAACACTGATTTTTTATTTGGACAGGAATGATAAAACAAAGTTTAAAATTTTCAAAATCATCAAAATAGTTCTTAAATAGTTTAATTTTAGTAATAACTATTTTGAACCATTTTAGAACGTCTTTCATCCAGCATTTGCAATATGCCATTGTATTTTCAGATTTTCCCTATTATTCTCTTCAACATCTTTTTATACTTTTCAACATGGTTCCTGACTGATTGTTTTGTTTTACCTTCCACATAAATATGAAAGTATGGTCTATCATTATCAGGTATTATTAAAATTCTTGAACCACCATCTTTGAATTCTATGCCTTCTATATTATTATCATTATCAGATAAAGATAATAATTCAGTCATTACATATCCCCTTTTTTCCCATGGTATTGGCTCTTCATCAATTATCATATTATATGATGGCAGTGAATCTACCAGCGAAGATAAAGTGGAATCATAATAAGCCAAAAATTCCAGAAATTTTGCAGTTGACATCATTGCATCAAATGTTGGATTAAAATCAGAAAAAATGTAACCACCTTTTTCCTCAGCAACAAAATCCGCTCTCTTTTCATTTGCAACACTCATCATCGCTCTATATGTGGTTCCGCATCGCATCAAATTACCGCCTAATTCTTTTACCACTTCTTCCACTCTTGAAGTAATATTTACAGGAACAGCGACTGTCTTACCTTTATTTTTAAGTAAAAATAATTTTATCATAACTAAAATACCATCGTTATTTCTTAAAATATTACCCTTATCATCTACTATGAATATTTTTTGACTTCCAGCATCAATCATTATACCAGCATTAGCTTTCAATGTTTTAACAGTTGATGCAAGTTTTTCAAGATCTGATTCAAATTTATTATGGTCTCTTGTTAATCTTTTTTCATCAAAATAGGCATTGAGCGCAATAACTTCACAATTCATTTCACCTAATATGGAAGGAAATATATTGGTTGTAATTCCATAAGAATAATCAATTACTATTTTAAATTTTTTCTGTTTTATGATTTCAAAATCAATATTTTTTTTCAATCCTTCCAGATAATATTCAAGTGCACGCGGCGGATAGGATATTATACCAACCTTATCATTTTCAACACGTCTGAATTCTTCTCTGAAAAAAGATGATTCAATTGTTTTTTCCTGAGATAGTGAAATATCCATACCATCTTTATCAAAAAATTTTAAATCTGCCATCCTCTCATCATAGGGAGATTTTCTTATGTGGAGTCCACCTGCAACCTGTAAAGATTTAGCTACATATTTTGTAACAGGTAATGGCATTATGCGAAAGTCATAGATATTAACTCCTGTTGATAAAATTCCT
The DNA here is from genome assembly GCA_026414685.1 of Candidatus Goldiibacteriota bacterium. Classification (GTDB taxonomy): domain Bacteria; phylum Oederibacteriota; class PGYV01; order PGYV01; family DSYL01; genus DSYL01. Next base: position 638 of record JAOAIN010000196.1, on the reverse strand, counting down.
GACATTATAGCACGTTCTATAACAAAAGAACTTCTGTGATAATCTCTTGAAATTAAAATATGACTATCTTTAGGTAATGTGGATGCATACGCAGCACCAATTTTAGCCCCAATCTCTGGTGTGAGTTCAAGATTTGCAACAGCTGTTATACCATAAATATCAAAGAGACGATTTGACCATCTTTCTCCCCATACAAGAGAAGATGATACAATTGAAAAATCATCCACTTTTTTATCGGGCCAGAGTTTTACTTCTGGTTTTATTATTGATTCTTTACCTATAAAACAGTTGTCAGAAATTACAGCACCAACACCTATATAACTCTTCCATCTGACCTTATTACCATAGCCTAAAACACATTCTTTTATATCAACTTCTTTTTCTATTATATTTTTATCCCATAAAATAGAACGAATAATCTTTGCGCCACTATCTATATAGCAATCATTTCCTATCACAGAATTTGATATTTCAACATCGCCTTCTATAGTTACATTATTACCTATTACAACTGAATCTTTTAATTTAGCATCTGGATGTATTTTAACATTTTTACCAACCCAAACATCACGACCTATTGTTCCTTTGCGTTCACCTTTTATCTCACAATCAATTTCTCCATTCAAAATATCATCATG